>CALRLS020000035.1:0-19585 GCA_943368815.1 Cyanobium sp. NIES-981 | reverse complement strand
AAAACTAAGGGCATTAATCGAAAAGAAAAAGCATGAATTACGCACTGAAAAGCAAGCTTTGATTTTGAAACAAAAACTAGCCCGGTATGCTATGAGTAAGGGCTTTGAAGGCGACCTGGTGTGGGATATTATTAATAAATTACCAAAATCTGGTCAGCGCTCTGAATGGTACTTAAACGGTGGGCAATTACAAGTGTAGTACGGTTTCGCATCAGATTTGTCAGGGCATCCTGTACCAATTTTTCAGATTCTGTATCCAAGGCCGAGGTCGCCTCATCTAATATCAGAATAGGCGGATTCTGTAAGATAGCTCTGGCAATAGACAGGCGTTGGCGTTGCCCACCTGATAGCTTAGTTCCTCTGTCACCAATAATTGTCTGGTAGCCTTCTGACTGCTGAATAATAAAATCGTGAGCATTGGCAATTTTTGCCGCTTGTATGATTTCTGCCTCTGATACGTTTTTCCCGAAAGCAATATTATTAAAAATGGTATCATTAAATAGAACAGCTTCCTGTGTAACTATCCCCATTAAATCACGGAGTGATTGTTGAGAAACCTGTTTCAGGTTAATGCCATCTATTAAGATTTCTCCTTCGGTTGGGTCATAGAACCTCGGAACAAGGTCGGCAATGGTCGATTTTCCACCACCTGACGAACCGACCAGGGCAATGGTTTTCCCTTTAGAAAGTTTGAAATTAATATCTTTTAATACCTGAATCGAATTGTCGTATGAGAAACTTACTCCTTTAAACTCCACTTCTGTCTGGAAGTCCTTTATCAATACTGAGTCAGCAGTATCCTTAATCAATGATTCACTGTCTATCAGGTTCAATACTCTTTCACCGGAGGCTAAGCCTCTCTGCGCAGAACTAAAAGCGTTGGAAATGTCTTTTGCCGGGCGCATTATCTGTGAAAAAATACCAATATAGGTGATGAATTCGGCAGCTTCCAGACTTGATTGATTAGAAAGAATCAGTGAGCCGCCGTATAGTAAGATGCCTATTACCACAAACACACCCATTATCTCTGAAAAAGGCGAAGCCATTTCCCGTCGGGAAGCCAGACTAAAGATTGATTTACGATAGGCCTGGTTCTCTTCTCTGAATTTTTCTGTAACAAAACTTTCTGCCACGAAGCCCTTCACTACCCGCATACCCCCAAATACTTCATCCATCAGGCTGATTAAATTACTTAATCGCTGTTGACCTTCGCCCGCATTATGCCTCATTTTTTTGACTAAACCCGAAATAAAAATGCCGGAAATTGGAATGACCAATAGGGCAAAAAGGGTTAGATTCCAAGAAATAGCAAATAAGACGTAGATATAGGATAGGAACAGGAATACCTCTTTGGTTGCCGCTGAAAAGGTATTGGCAATAGAGTTTTCAACCTCCTGTACATCTGTTACAATCCTGGAAATCAGGTTGCCTTTGCGCTCATTGCTGAAAAAACCTAAATGCAGATGAACAGCTTTTTCGAATACTGCCTGGCGTAGATTGGCCACCATATTAGACTTAAAACTCTCTAAAAGCCTGACGCTGATATATTTGAATACATTTGACAATATAATTGAAACAGCCAGTATTACGCATACAAACTTTAATGCACCGAGCTTACCATACTCACTCAAAAATTTAGCAAAATAAAAATTAAATTCTTTGATTGGGTCAAAACCGGAGGTCGGTTTAAGCATCTCACCTAATTGATTTGCATCAACCTGATTAAAAAGAACTTTTAAGAGGGGTATTAATAATGTAAAATTCAGTACACCAAAAACACTTGCTAACAAAGAAGTGATAAGGAAAGGGGCGATAAAATTTCCTAAAGGTCTGGCATACGAAAGTAATCTGAGGTAATTCTTCATTGAGGCTCACACAACTCTTTCTTAAGAGTTTCTAAATACTACAATTTTAAAAGCTGCAAAGTTCGGAAAGATGTGAGGATAATACTAAGAAGCATCCGTAAATAATAAAGATAATTTTATCAGGCAACGCAACCACCATATACAAAGCTCCGTAATGATTTTATTAATCAATCAAAAAACGTTTACTAGTCATGAAAAAAATCCTCGCAATTAGCTCTATTCTGGCAATCATGCTTGTTTCTTCTTGTAAAAAAGACGAAGAAGTTAATACTAATGAAGTAAAATTTGGTGCCACTCTTTGGGGTGGAGAAGAGGTTCCGGTTGTTACGACTACTGCCACAGGAACTTTTGATGCTACTTATAATAAAACAACCAAGATTCTGACTTATACTGTTACCTATACTGGTATTACTCCTACAGCATGGCATATACACAAAGGAGCAGTGGGTGTAACCGGTGGAGTTATTTTCAATTTTGGACAAACTTTTACCTCACCTTTCAGCGCTGCAACTATTGCTATGACAGCTGAGCAGGAAACAGATTTAATGAGTGGAGCCTATTACGTAAATATACACTCTTCTAAATCTCCTTCCGGTGAAATCCGTGGACAACTTTTGAAAAAGTAAGTTTTTAGGGAATTTAATAGCAAGAGGCCGTCTTCTATGTTGAAAGCTATAAAAAGCTTGCTTTCGACATGGAAGACGGCCTCTTTTGCTATTCTCAGTTCTTCAAAAACACTGAAAATCTGTGATATACTTTAATACTTATAAAATCCCTAATATTTTTTGCAACAAAAATTCGCTCTACCTGTCTAATGGGGTATAAAATATTAACATACAAAAAAATGATAAAACAAGAATAATATCGACTACCGCAAGGTAATTCATTTCAAAATAAACTGGCACTACAAATTCATTACTCATTTCTATTAAGACTCATACTTAAGCTATTTTGTCGACCTGCTCAGTTGTTTTTGAGATTTTTTCTGCGACGATGTTATAATCGTATCCATTCTTAAATAATAAAAATTATGAAATTAACTACATCCCACATTTTGTGGAACAGGAAGTCTATTGCCTTTTTTGTACTTATTAATTTATTACAGCCATTAGTTTTTGCTCAACAGAGACTTCCTGTTATTAAAGCCAGCGCAAAGCAAGTAGATATAAGAGATGGAGAAGTTTTTCAGAAGGGTATCTGGAATCTATCACCTGAAGTAAAACCCGATATTTACAATGCGCTACCGCCTTTTATAGAAAAACGAATCACTTTTTATACTGACATCGACTCTATTTCATTTGATGTAAGGCAGGATCATATTTATGAATTTATTATTTTACTCAATAACAAGGATACTTGTTACACACAGATATCGACCATAAAACCTGTAAAGGTAAATGAAGTAAATACTGTTTTATCGCCTCCAATAGTACCCAAATCATTGCATGAAGACTTTGATGCTTTTCGTAAGGCATTAGAAAAAGAGCATGCAGGCTTATACCGTTACAGAAGTAAGAAAGAAATGGATAAACTATTCAATAAATACCAGACAAGGCTGAATGAGCCGATGCAGCAATTAGAATTTGCGAAGATTGTGATGAATACTGTAAGTTACATACAGGATGGCCATACAGGAACCAATATTCCACGACTATTAATGGAATATTATAATGAGCAAAGAAAGGTATTTCCATATTCACTCTATTTTTCAGCTAACAGAGCTTATGTGCTATGTAGTACTGAGCATGGGCTTTCTATCGGCTCTGAAATTATATCTATTGATGGCAAGACAATCATTGAAATTGAAAAGGAGCTTTTTAAGTATCTGGCCTCTGACGGCAGCATTGAAACAAAAAAGAGAGAACAACTCAATGGTGGTGCTTTCCCTGTTCTGCATAACTGGATTTATGGAGAAAAAGAGTCATTTACCATCGAATACCGTACCCAAAACGGGAATGTGGAGAAAGCCGTTTTTGAAGGCAGGTTACTAAAAGACTTCGATTGTAACTATAAAAACAATAATAATGTAAAAGCCCTGCAACTAGATTTTCCTCAAACCGATGTGGCATTACTTACTATCAAATCATTTGATGATAACAGGTTAAATATCGACTTCAAAAATTTCTTAAAAACATCATTTCAGGAAATCGAAACCCGTAAGATTAAAAATTTGATTATTGATGTACGTGATAATGCCGGTGGCTCAGAAGATTATGGCGTTTTACTTTATTCCTACATAGCGCGTAAGCCGTTTAAATATTATCTTTCTAAAGCATCGACTACTCATCAACAAACTATCCAAGAAAACCCTTATCTGGGCACGCAAAAAACTCAAGAAAACAGCTACAAAGGGAATGTGTTGTTTTTAATAAATGGTTTGTCCTTTTCAACCACAGCAGAATTTTGTGCCATAGCCAGGAGTAATAATAGAGGCCGCTTTATCGGAGAAGAAACAGGGGGTGGCTATTATGGAAATAATTCCGGAAAAACTACTAATATTATCTTACCCAATAGTAAAATCAGGATTACTATTCCGTTGTTCGCTTATGTAAATGATGTAAAAAAAGCGAAATATAAAGACAGAGGCGTTATTCCCGACTTCCAGATAAGCCCAACAATTAATCAACTTATACAAAATATTGATGCTCAATTAAATTTTGCTCTTAAATTGATTGACTTACCCTAATACGGTGTATTTCAATAAGTTTACCTCCTTTTTGAAAGGTAAAATCTATACAGTAGAATCTCTCGAATAGCATTCAATTTATATCAGCACATATGGCTGTCTCCTACGTTTGCAGGAGACAGCCTTTTATTGCTAAACCTGCTTGGTTTTCCATTTTCCCATTCTGAATACGAATATGGCAATAACAGCCAGAATAGATTCAGCAATAGCAATTGACCAGAAAACACCTGACGGCCCCCAATTCATCATCTCCGCAAACAGATAAGCTAAAGGAATTTCGATAGCCCAGAAACAGATAAGGTTCATAATAGTTGGTGTTCTGGTATCGCCTGCTCCATTTAATGCCTGCCCGATTACCATGCCATAGCCAAAGAAAATATAGCCCAGACAAATAATCTGCAAACACTCTACACCTATCTCTATTACTTTAGGGTCATCATTAAATATGCTTATGAAGTCTTTCGCAAAAACCGAGAATATGATACCAATAAAGACCAGGAAAATCATATTATAAAGAGCAACCCTCCAGACTGATGCCTCTGCTCGTTCGGGTTTTCCGGCTCCCAGGTTCTGCCCTACGAGTGTTGAGGCTGCATTTGACATACCCCATGATGGCAGAATAGTAAAAACAATAATTCTGATAGCAATGGTATAGCCTGCCACTACATCGCTTCCGAAACTTGAAAGAATACGGGTAAGGAAAATCCAACTGGCTGATTGAATCAGGAATTGCCCTGTACCACCTGCCGAAATGTTAATAAGGCTTTTTAGCACCTCCTTATCAGGTGTGAACTGGCTTTTTTCAATCTGCATATTGCCATTTCCGCGGAGTATAGCATATAGCTGATAAATAACGCCAATGGTGCGCCCGATAGTGGTAGCAATGGCAGCTCCCTCTACCCCAAATCCCATGATGGGAATGAGTATAAAGTCCATACCTATATTAATGAAATTGGCCAGAATGATAGACCGCATAGCTGTAGAAGCATCACCTGCGCCACGTAAAGCCCCACTCAATGTATATAGTAAAATAATAGACGGACTACTGGCAAATATAATGCGGGTAAAATTAGCGCCTTTATCAATCAAATGTTGGTCGCCACCCATTAAACGCAAAATATCTTCGGCGAAAACATAGCCTAATATGCCTACTGTTATTCCAATAACTAATGATATCAGGATTACCTGTGCCATAGCCAGCCCGGCTGCTTTTTTGTTACCTTCACCTACACGGCGCGCTACAATAGCGGTAGCGGCCATGCTTAAACCAATGGCAATAGAATAAATTAAAGTAAGAACAGACTCTGTGAGGCCGACAGTTGCCACACCTTCTATGCCTACATAACGTGCTACAAAAAACGCATCAACAATAGCAAAGAGAGATTCGCCTACCATTTCAAGTATCATTGGCACTGATAACAGGAAAATAGCACGATTGATGTTTAGTTCAGTATAGTTGTGTTCTTCGCCACGAATGGCTTGTATTAATAAGTCGAAAAATTTTCGCATGAATTCAAAATTTTATAGCCGGTAAAACACAAACAATACACCATTGCCCGGGGTTTACGAAACGATTTAAAAATAATAAGGATATAATAAACAGGTTTACAGAAAGCTACGAATGTAGCTTTAGTAAAAAAGAGAAGGAAGATTGTTCGTCCTTAACGGATACGAACGGAGGCAATAATTACCATGGTTTTTTCAAGTTTTGTGGCGCAAAGATAGTTTTTTGCTTTTGTGTAGCAAAATATTTGAAAATAAATTTTAAGCTAATCTTAAGCTTTTACTTCTTTGATAATTTTCAATGCATTGGCTACAATGCCTGTAACCTGTGCAAAATCCTTGCTTGCCAATACTTCTTTAGGTACTAATTGAGAGCCAATACCCACAGCAGTGGCACCTGCGCCAAACCATGTTTTCAGGCTTTCCAGCGTTGGAGAAACTCCTCCTGTTACCATTACCTGGACATCTGGCATAGGTGCTTTTAACGCTTTTACAAAACCGGGCCCCAATACTTCTCCCGGAAATATCTTGATAAATTCCGCTCCTGCTATACGTGCGTTATAAATCTCCGTAACAGTCATTACACCCGGCATCCACGGAATACCCGCTTCCAGACAAACGGCACCTACTTCGGGATTCATGATAGGCGCTACAATAAAATTGGTACCTATCTCTATGTATTTATTGGCAGTAGCGGCATCATAAATAGTACCTATACCCAGAATCATTTCGGGCATTTCGGTTTCAGCAATGCTGATGAGCTCTTTGAAATTTACGAAGGAATTTTCGGTACGATTGGTAAACTCAAAAACCCGCACACCTGCTTCATAACAGGCACGCAGTACGCTCAGACAGATCTCGAGGTCATTATGCGTAAATAATGGCACTAAGCCTGTTGCTTTTACCTGTGCTAAAGTTGTATTTTTATCAAATCGTGCCATGGTTCCGAATGCTTATTTTCTTTGAGAAATTCTTAATTAATTAAATTACCGTTTTAAACGACCCGATTTGTCGCCACTCATTACAGACTCTACTTCTGGTACGGTTACCAGATTCTGGTCGCCCTCAATGGTATGCTTCAAGGCACCTGCTGCTACGCCAAACTGTAAAGATTTTAAATCATCCTTCAATACTAACTGACCATATATAAAGCCCCCTAAGAAAGCATCCCCCGTACCGATTCTATCCACAATATGCGTAATATCCTGATATTCTGTTTCTATGAGTTCTTCCCCATTCCACATTTTGGCATTATACTGGTTGTGAGAAGCACTTACCTGTACCCGGTCTGTGTCTATTACCTTCTTCACATTCGGATAAGCCTCCATCAGCATTTTACAAGCCTCCAGAAATTTACCTTTCTCTGCTGTCACTTTCATTGAGAATATTTCTTCAATATTCTTTCTGCTTGCTAAAATGATGTCAGAATATGAGGCTATTTCCGGTAAAATATCCTGTGGGGTTTTGCCATATTTCCATAAATTACTGCGATAGTAAATATCTGACGACACCGTAATGCCCAGTTTTTTGGCAGTTTTTACGGCCTCCAGACACGCCTTAGCTGCTCCTTCCGATAAAGCTGGAGTGATACCACACCAATGGAACCAGTCAGCGCCTTTCAGAATCTCCTCCCAGTCAAACCATGATGGGTCAAGGTTGGCAAAGGCTGAATCCATCCGGTCATACACAATCTGGCTTGCCCGCATCACAGCACCTGTTTCCAGAAAAAAGACACCGATTCTATCCCCTTCCAGTTTTACATAAGTTGTATCAATGCCTAAAGAACGTAAAAATGCTTTGGCTTTTTGTCCCATCAGGTTATCAGGAAAACAGCCAACATGTGTAGCATCAAAACCAAATTTTACTAAAGAGGCTCCAACGTTCATTTCTGTACCGCCAAAAGTTGCATTGAACGATTGTGCCTGCTCAATTTTCTGAAAATTAGGGGTTGACAGACGAAGTAATATCTCGCCGAAGGTTACTATTTTAGGCATTTTCTTTTGCTGTAGTAAATGTGTTAAACAAAGGTAAGCAATATTATTCTTTCTTAAACGACGAACGAATAATACCTAGTTCTAATCCTCTTAACTCGGCCAGACCACGTAAACGGCCGATGGCAGTATAGCCGGGGTTGGTTCGTTTACCAGCATTCAGGTCGTCAAGCATCTTATGTCCATGATCAGGTCTGAATGGCAGTCTTATGTCTTCTCTTCCTTCGTCTATCCTTCTTTTTTGTTCAGTCAGTAAGGCCTTCATCACACCATACATATCAACATCGCCTGCCAGGTGGTCTGCCTCGTGGAAATTCCCTTCAGCATCACGTTTAGTGGCACGCAAGTGTATAAAGTTGATTCGGTTACCTAATCTCTCTATTATACCTACCAGGTCATTATCGGCTCTCACACCATAGCTCCCTGTGCAATAACATAAGCCATTGTATTTACTCTCAGCAGCCTCAAGCAACAATTTTGCATCGGCTTCTGTGCTCAGTACCCGTGGGAGACCTAAAATCGGATACGGCGGATCGTCGGGATGAATGGATAATAAAACACCGCTTTCTTCTGCCACCGGAGTAATAGCCTTGATGAAAGCATATAAATTCTGACGAAGTTCTTTATCACCTATGTGCTTATAGGTATCAAGCGTATCACGAAAAGCCTCAATTGTGAAACTTTCTTCACTACCAGGCAATCCGGCAATGATATTTCTGGTCAGTCTGTGAATATCCGCATCGCCGGCTTTTTCAAACCATTCCCCGGCTTTTTTAAGCTGGGCGTCTGAATACGATTTTTCGGCATTCGCTCTTTTGAGAATATGTACCTCAAAAGCACAGAACTCATTCATATCAAATCTTAAGGCCGTCGAACCATCAGGCATTGGATAATCCAAATCCGTGCGTGTCCAGTCCAGAATCGGCATGAAATTATAGCAAACAGTATCGATGCCACAGGCAGCCAGATTAGCAATACTTTCTTTGTAGTTTTCGATATATTGCTTGTAGTTACCCGAAGCCTTTTTAATGTCTTCATGCACGGGTACGCTTTCTACCACCGACCATACCAAGCCAGCTTTTTCTATTTCCGCCTTTCGGATTTCTATTTCAGATGTTGTCCAGACTTGTCCGTTCGGGATATGATGAAGAGCCGAGACTATCCCTGTAGCACCTGCTTGTTTTACATCAGATAAACTCACAGGATCGTTTGGGCCGAACCAGCGCCAGGTTTGCTCAAGAGCCATAGGTATAAGGTTGAAATGTTATTGTGCAAAATTAGGTTTTAGTGCCTAAGTCTTCAAATAATATTCTGTTAAAAACAAGTACTTTTTTGACAGTAGTAAGACGAAACTTATTAAAAAATAGTTCGATTATTGTACTCAATAAATTCGGAATATGATTTTACAAAGAAAATAAAAAATATTAACTTTTTTTTGGGAGAATATTTGGATAAAAAAAAATAAGACTGCACCTTTGCAGTCCCAAATGACAGAGACATATGGGAGTTTAGCTCAGCTGGTTCAGAGCATCTGCCTTACAAGCAGAGGGCCGGGGGTTCGAATCCCTCAACTCCCACACTGATAATCAAGCACTTACGAGGTTTTTCTTGTAAGTGCTTTTTTTATTTGCACAACATTTTATTACTCAATCACTCTGTAATTATACTTTTTGCAGATAACTAAATCTTCATAATAGATTGTGAAAAGTTTCTCATTGATAACATATTGTGTCATAGAAAGTGTTTTGAGAATATTGTCCCGATTCATTCTGATATCGTTTCTGACATCTCCTACACCTGCATATTGATGAAAGTCAAGCACCTTCTCAGGATCTATCGGTTGTTTCAAAAAATCAGCAAACCATTGTTCTCTGATCTCAATGATTTGAGGCGAATAGAGGGTAACCGACGACCAGATATGTGGCTTTGATCTGTCTATTTTTTTATTAAAAAGCTGTTCACCATCCCATTTCAATTCATGGATAATAAGCTCATGAGCATTCTCGATAATTACTAATGTAAAAGGTTCAATTCCAGTAAAATTATACTCATTAGTAAACTTATTTACTGTAATAAACTTAAAGAAATCAAGAATAACCTTACCTCTGCTCTGCCTGTAGGGTGGTTGTGGAATATGTTTGGTGATACCGCCATTTAAGAGACATAAGGTAATTTCTCCACTGCTGGCAATCCATGTACCTCCCCCGCGTGGATCTTTCGGGAAAAATACATGATGCCCATTAATGGTATATTTCCTGGGTGGAGTAGCCACTTCTCGTGCTACGGCTTCATCTCTGTTTGAGGTGAGAATAAAACCCTTGTTTGCGGTAGGGATATAAGTCAGAACGCACATGACTATTGAAGAATTTAGAATTATTCAAATAATCCGAATTTATCGAATGATACTTTATTTAAAGGACTGCCTATCAACTTTCAAAAGCCAGAATTTCCTGTTTGTATTTGATTGTCGAATATGCCACACCAAAGGTCGGCTCGATTCGAATATGATTGAAATTCTCCTGTATACCAATCCTGATTAAGGCGAAATGATGAATGGAATGCTCAATCATATACACTAATTCACGCATGAAATTTGATTCGATAAGCTCAAAGTCGCTTTCGCCATAATTTACCCTAATCCTAAGCGACCTATATAGATTCGATTCAGTTGCAATGCTGTTTTCAATTTCAGTTAAAGTCGTCAGTGTAAATGGCAAATTGGTTTCAATCAGTAGATTTCGTTCTCTGCTATCATAGTCTACAATGCCAGTTAAAGTTCCTTTGATTAAACATTGAAAAAACTCAATCGTATGCCTTACATGCTGCCCGATACTACTATGATTCAGCACCGGGAGGTTTTCTGTGTATTCGTTTGAGTTTAGCTGATAAAGTAAATCTTTAAGTTGATTGATTACTTCTATAGATGCCTGGCGTGTCATTTTATTGTTGGACATTTAATGTGATAGAAACTGTGGCAATATCTTTAAGAAGCGAACTCTTTTCGCCCACTTCATATTCTAATCTGTTTACTTCGAAAGTACTTTTCAATTGTGCCGTTGAATTGTTCTGAATGAAAGTGAAAGGGATTTTTATGTTTTTAGTAGTTTTCTTAATCGTTATATTGAAATATCCTACATACTCATTTTCTTTCACTCCTTTTTCAATTCTGGTCGAAGCCATAGAAATTTTAGGGTATTTTTCGACATCAAAATAATTGCTACCCCTTAGTGTTCTATCTCGTAGTTCCAAGTCTGTATCAATGGTTCTGGCATCAATACTGGCGTTAAGGCTTGCATTTGAGAGGTTTTTAGGGTCAAAAACAATAAGACCAGCAAAGCCCCTAAACGAACCATCGGCAGTTGCGCCAAATGCATGTTTTATTTTGAATGTCACTGTTGCAGTAGATGGCTTCCAGGTTTGAGCCTGAGCAGGCAAACTCACAAGCAATAAAAACACCAGTAATATATTTTTGAAAGGATTATCGGGCATTTTTATTAATCATTTAAAAGGTGAGTAAGTAATAGCAACAAAGGGCAACAGTGCTTTATGACGAAATCGGTCATTTTCAAAAGTTAGAGTTTTGTCGGTTGTATATTCCAAAAACTGGAAACTTGCTCCTGCACGAAACGCCAAACGATTACTTAGCCAATACCTGAAATATAATTCTGAATTCAGGCTGCCAATATCGCTATCGCTGATTAATAATAAATTGAATGGGGTTGGTTTGGCCGTTTGAGTAGTATTGTTTAATGAATTTGATTCACTGGCCATGAATTTGCCCGACTGCTTACCACCAAATGAAAATCCGATGAAGTCAATATTGAATCCAAAATCAAGTTTTTTGAAACTGTATTGGAGTACTATTGTACCATTTAAGCTGCCTAATCCCGATTTTGTTAGTTGGAGGGTATCAAGATTACCTGCAATGTTTTCAGTAAATAAGGCTACAATACTTTGGCTACCTGAGGTAAGTTTTGCAGGCGCAGTGATGTAGTTCTTTTGCCCACTAAAAAAAGTATTTAGCCGAACTCCCCAGCCAATCTTGAAACGGTCAGTTTTGCCAATGCCATACAGGTTTTGATACGAAATGGATGGAGAAATGGCAGAACCACACGCCACGGCTAAATCGAAGTTACGCTGAGTTTTAGGGTATGTATATTGCGCCGACAGCGAGTGACTTAATAATAGGAACAAAATGATTTTTTTCATGGTATTTGTATTTTAATAGATTAGTTATTTCACCTTTGCAAAGCCAAACAATACTGAATATTTTCTGCACCATATCAATACATGGTTTTGTTTTTTCAAATCGGCATCTGAGGGGATTTCTAACGAAATATTACCGTTTTGCACTTTATCGGTAATCTGAATGAAGTTGGTTACAGACTTGTCTTCAGCAAGGTAAATACGTAGGTCGGGACCAGCATCGGTCTTGAAATTCTCCAGAACCAATGTGCGCTTCTTATCTTTATCTTCATAAACTTTTACCATGCCGGAAGTACTATGTACGGCATTTTCAAAGTTGCCCTGCAATAGAAGATTTTGTCCGGTTGAATTAAATGTACCTGATGAGCTTATGGGATTTGAAGTATCCTTTGAAATAGCATCATTACTATTGATTACTTCTTTCCGGCAGGAGAACAAAGCCCCCACAATAAATAGACTTGCGATATATATCTTCATAGTTTTTTGTATTTACCATACAAATATCATCGGTTGTTGACATTTGGATTGTCGGCTGGACGACCTAAACAAAAAACTTTGAAAATTTTACGTATTCTTTTTTAAGATGATTTCAGTACGGGAGTAGTCTAAAATGCCTTTTTCTTTGAATTCATTAAAAAGCTGGGTAACTGTCTGGCGGGTGCTGCAAATCAGACTGGCGATGTCCTGGTGGGTAAGGTAATTTTTAAGGATAACTTCATCGGCTGAAGCGACTCCTTCTTTTGATGCCCATTCGTCCAGAAAACTCATGAAACGAGTACGAACATCTTTAAACATCAGATTTGAATACTTACTTTGAAGCCTTTTGAATCTGAAACCCATCCATTTGGTATAAGAAAGGCCCAGTTGAGGATTCTTTTCTAATAATTGTTCAAAATCATCCATTTTGAAGCTGCAACAAATTACATTATCCGAAACGGCCACAGCGTATTCATCAGACTGGGTTTCGGTTAAAGTAATTTCGCCAAAAATATCCCCTTTTTGTATAATGTCTTTTACTATTTCATTCCCCTTTTCATCTATTTCTACAATTTTCAGTGTACCTTTTTTAAGAAAATAAACCCTTGTATTTTCATCATGTGAAAACAAAATGATTTCTCCTTTCTTAGCAGTTTTGAAATTTGTTATCATACATATTGATTTCAATTCTGAAGAAGAAAGTACACTAAAAAGTTTATGATCACGCAGATACCAGTATTTTGTATCAAGATTCATAAGTATTGGGATAACATTCTATGCTAATATACGGATTGTATGATACATCTACATAAAATGCTTCTTAATTATTGCCCAAACTTCGCTGAATGGCAATGGAGAAATTCCTCTTTTTTGATTGTGAATACTTATTTCGGCACTTCGGTTCCAATGCCAACGTAAATCTCTATAAGCGTGCCAGAGGCTATAATTTGGGTCGTAGATATGTCCGGGGTCAGAGCTAACCCCATTGAGTTCCATTATTTTTATGTTTTCGCCAAGATATAAATCTTCAATGCTCGCCACTTTCATATCAAATCTTCCGTAATAGAAACCCTCAAAACTTTCGGCAATTCTACTAAAGACCTCATCTAATTTTTCGTTAATCAAATGATTGGCATTAACAAACTTAGTTCCCCGGCAATGATTACCAATAGGTTCAAGTAAGCGTTTTTCGTTTTCAGGAAGTTGCTCATGTATACTTTCGCCTAATTTTGATTCTAACACTTCTAATTGAAATCTGGCACGAGTAGAATTCTCAATCAATTCCCGGATGGTAGATTTTCCATCGCCTGTAACAGTCAGAAATTCTTTCATAGTCAGTGAAGAAACCCTTCCTTTTGATTCAGATGGCAGGCGGCTAAAAAGCACGCCAAATTCGATAGGATAGTTAATGAATTCCTGAACTATATAATCTTCCTGAGTTGTAGAATGATAGTTTTGTAATTGCTTAGCCGTTTCGATTTTGGCTACATTTGTTCCTCTTTCACCAATATTCGGTTTTGCAATTATAGGGAATGCTAGATGAGTACTTGCTAGTAAATGAATAATTTTTTCAAATTCAATCTCTTTATCAATGAAAATGGTTTTCGGCAAAAATTCCGGATTGATTTTCTTTAAAATATCAATTTTGCTTTCGCCATAAAAACCTCCTGCTTCTATGCCCGGATTCACTGCTGTAAAATAGGTAAATGAACGGGTTTTAAATGCCAGATAAAGCCAATATGGGGCCATTGGCAAGTAGAAAACCCACCAGGGCCAATATTCGTAATTGAAGATTTTAATAATTGAAAGCGGTATTCTCATGTAATTTATCTCAAAAATTGACTGATATATTCAGGAAGATATTTTTTAGCAAGTTTCCTACCCTCCGTTTGATGGATAATTTGTATGATGATAGAACAAACCAAAACAACAATTGCCAGCATAAATAGCTGTCCACCATCGCCCTTTGATTCGATGCCAATTACGAATATATGTGAAGCAATTGCTCCCAGCATTAAACCCATTCCAAGAAATCCGCCAACAAATGCTGTGGCAGGTATTAGTAGTAATATCCCCGTTACTAATTCTAAAATGCCTATGCCAATTCGTCCCCAAGGTTCTGCACCGAGTTTGGAGAATAATTCTACTGATTCGGGATGTGCCGTAAATTTAAAATAAAGTGTTTGTAAAAGTATTAAGGCAGCTATGATTCGTAAAACCCAGGAAGCTATTTTAAGTGTTTTCATTTGATTCAATAGTAAGATTAATGAAATATGTTCATCCAGCTTTTATCGGCTTTCTGTTTAAGATTTGCCTCATCTTTATTCCATTTCGGGAGCGTATTATTGGCCCAGGAATGATAAAAAAGATAGAGTTTGCCGTTTACGATTTTAAAAGTTTCCGGGTCTATTTCTACTTTTTCGCCCGTAGCTCCCATTGCATAGGCACACCAGCCGCCATATTGAGGTTCATATTTTTTTGGGTCTTTTACAAAAGCTTCTTTATTCGCTGCATTAGCAAATCGATAGCTTACTCCTTCAAAGTTTGCACTCCATTGTTTATCCCCTTCGATAGCCTTATTCTGATTAAAATAAGCCACCGGATCATAGCCCTGAATCGCGAGACCGTTTTCGAGATTAAATTGTTTAACTCTGGTAGCAGACTGGGCAAAAACCTCAACCCATAAACTCACCAGCAGGAATATAAAAAAATATCGGATTTTCATTTAAGTATTATTTGAGGTTATTCATTAGACTTATTAAGCATAAGCCAGTAATCATTGGCTTTTTTAATACGGGTCGGAATATCTTTCGACCATAATTCTTTTACTTTTTTGCTATAATTCAGATAAAGTTTATCATCAACAATTGTCCAGGCGTTTGGGTCAGTTGGTGATTTATGGTTCTCACTTACGCCAAAGGCACAAAAACCTCCGAATTGAGGTGCATACTTGGTCGGATTAGCCTTGAAAGCATCTAAATTCGCCTGAGAACTAAAGAGCCATTTTGTCTCGTTCCAGACAAAATTAAATGTTTCTTTGCCCTCAACGGCTTGATTTTCAGTAAAATAGGCTACAGGGTCATAGCCGTTAATGGCATTTCCATTTTTTTCGTAAATAGCTTTTTCCTGCGCAAAAACACTTACTGTTAAAAGTAACAATAGAATAGTGATTTGAAAGAATTTGTTTTTCATTTTGATAGAGATTTAATTTTTTACAAAATTGGCACATTAGTAAAAGCTCAATTGTCGGCTCAATGACAATTCACAGAAAAATTCTTAATGTTTGAAACAAAGACATTGAGATAAAAAACAACCCGATAGCCTTGTCAATCGAATATCTATTAAATAAACCCAATAGTCTGATCTGAAATCGATTAGCCAACCAGGCGAAAATCAGCAGGATAAGAAATGCGCCTAAAGCAGCCCCTAAAACAAATGACAATTGTGAGCTAAACGATTGTAAGCTGAAAAATGAATGGAGATAGACCAGAACCACTATCCAGAAAGGTAATAATTGAGGATTGAGCATTCCGCTGAAGAATACGCTGAAAAAGTGCTTTGGTTTATTAGCTGTTTCTATTTCTATACCTGGCTTCGATGTGTAATAGAGACTGCGAATGCCTATTATCAAAAAAAATGGGATAGCTGCCAGTTCTAAAATTTCAAAAAATCTTTCGTTTTTTACCAGAAAAACCTGACTTTTAAGGGCTGCTATTGTGTAAATGATTTCTGGTAAAGTACCACTAATGGCAACCCAGACACCCACTTTAAAACTACGGGAAAGTGTAGCCTGTACTACTGCCAGATTTACCGGCCCCGGTTGTATCGAGCCCATAAAACTTATGAATGCTGTTAATAATAAAATAGCCAATGATTCAGACATACACTTATTGATTTTCTGCAACAAATGTAAGGGAGCTATAAACAGGCGATTGTCGGGCTGCTGACAGTTTTTGTAAAACAGTACTTTTTTGATATTAGCTTTTCGAGTGAGTAATCAGCAATATAAACGATTTACAAAGACCATTGTTCCGGGTATCGAAGCCAAGATTGTAAAAGGCAAAAGTTCGAATATTATGGCATAGTATCGTTAAAATCCAAAAAATCTCTTCTTTCACATTTTGCAAGTTTCATTTGAAAATTTATTCTAAACCCTCTAATAAACACTTGTTAAATTATTCAATGTCTCTCTTTCAATAAGTATTTAGAAATCCTGTATACATGACATTAGCACAAGAATTCTATACTTCCTTGCTTGCATTGAGTTTAAATAAATCATAAAATACCCCTAATCAGCCATTTAAAAATACACATAATTGCCTGTGAATATGGCATTCCGCTATACATGCCGAGAGCCAGGGGTTCGAATCTCTCAATTCCCACAATGATAATCAAGCACTTACGAGGTTTTCTTGTAAGTCTTTTTTGTTTATGTAAGTTTTTCTCTGGAAATCAATACTCTAAGGGATGTAAATGATATATTTGAAATTCAAAAAAACTGATTCAGTGTAAAAGACTGTAAATTTCATATTGCACCCCTATGAGAGTAGCCCTGATTTGTAATACTCCCTCCGCTTTCCCCCTTTTGAATTGGCTAGATTCACAAGGAATCCTTGCCGGTGTAGGCATAAAAGAACAAAAAACTGACTTTTCAAGTGATTTATCAGTCATTTGTCAACAAAAAAAGCTACGGCCTCATATTCTGAAAAAAGAAAATCTATCTCAACAATTATCTATCTGGATTCGCACAATCAGGGCCGATATTGTATTAGTTTTAGGGTTTTCGTATAAAATCCCGAAAGAGATTCTAAAATTGCCCCAATTTGGTTTTTATAATATCCATTTCGGGAAATTACCGATCTATGGTGGTAGCACCCCTGTATTCTGGCAAATAAAAAACAGGGAAAAAGAAGGAGTATTAACCATCCATCAAATGGATGAGAATTTCGATTCAGGGCCGATTGCTTTGGAAATTCCTTTTGAAATCAAATCAATAGACACTTATGGAATTGTTCAGACAAATTATAGCCATACAACTATTCATGGTGTTTTTCAATTATTAGACAGCTTATTGAAACATACATTGCGTTTGAAGCAACAAACAAAGAATAATCAGGTTTTTCTACCCAGACCTGCTCTCAAAGACATCGTCATCAACTGGCAGACCATGAAAGCCGACAAAATTCTGGCGCTAATCAAAGCCTGTAATCCATGGAATCGTGGCGCCATTACCCGCATTAATGGCATTGATGTAAAGATTATCGAAGCAAAAACAAGTATAGCTCAAAGCAGGAAACCGGGAGAAATTATACAGGTCTCTGCTAACGGTATGAAGGTAAGCTGTATCCAGAATACCGCTTTAGATGTTAAAATACTCTATTCGCAATTTGGTTATCTCGAAGGTGAAACTTTGGGTGCTTTTGGAGTAAAAGAAGGTGATGTTTTTGAGAAGATTGTATTTTAAAACTCAAATCCATGGTTTTGTATCTAGTTCCCTTTCTTCGGGCAAATAGGTAAGATATTGAACCATTCTCGGCAGTTTACTTGTATTAGGGGTTGCACAATGAGGTAATGCCTGATGCCAGATAATAAAATCACCGGCATTGCCAAGCACCGGAACAGGGTTTAATTCGTTAACTGCAACTTCTCTCGGATTACTGCTTTCAGGCAAATTACTTATCCAGTTTTCTATTTTATGATGAAAACCCGGTACACAATGAAATGCCCCACTATCTTGTTTTACGTCGGTCAGATATAACAAGCCTTGTAATTCAAGCGGAATCGGGGTTTGTAAACTCACATCCCAATGAAGCGAACTCCCTCTGAATTTGAAAAAATCATCTTCAGGGGGGTTAAAACTAACTTTATCAATAACCCGATAAATTCTATCTGTTTTATACAGCTGCTGATAAGCTTTCAGAATTTTCAGAGATTGTCTGTTCTTTTCTAAAGCAGGGTGTTTTGTAAAAAGAACCATCAAGCCTTCTTTTGCCTCATGATTTTTGTACCATGAATCAGGTTCGTCAATTGAAGCATCTAAAAATTCCAGAATTGCCGATTGAGTTTGTTGACAATCTTCGTCTGAAATTGCATTTCTTATGATTACATACCCATTTTCTTCCCAGAACTCCAGGTCTTCCTGGTTCAAAGTATCCGGAAGGTCTTCTATATTCTCTTTTTCCCAAATCATCTTTCGGGCGTCTATCCAATGCTGAAAATCTTGGGTACTGGGGCGATTAAAGTATAAAAATTTAAGCGTTTCTTCTACGCCAATACCGTATTCAAAAAGAATTTGCTGAAATGAAATCCAGATTTTTTTCTCAATTTGCTTATTGGCTACAGTGTCTTTTCTTACAATATCTAAAATTGCCAAAGATGTCATTTTTTCTTGCTATTTGTTAAAGTTTCATACATTCCAAATACTTTACGTTGGTAATCTGGTAATTCGTCGTCCAAAGGTTTTTCTTCGAAAATAGTATTGGGTGATTTGCTGTGAAATTGTGTTCTTTCTATCATTTTCGCTTTAATAGCTTCTTCAATATCAAGATCCAGAAAAGACTCTATTTTATCTAATATCGGCAGTATTCCTTCGGCATAATCTACAAAAATGGACTTTTTATCAGTGTCAATGATTTTTAAATAATTCTCGAAATACTTTTCAAGTACTTTTGAGATAAACACTTCACGCTCCAGCAATAAAACATCATGTAATTCAAAGCCAAATAATGCCGGTTGAATGGCCCCTGCCAATACGTGCATTCCCGGGTTTGCCAGTTGTGAGCGAATCACTTCATCGGGTCTTCGGTATGAAAAAACAAAAGGTGTATCCGGATATAGCTCCCGGAGTTTCTCGTAAT
>CALRLS020000034.1:0-19838 GCA_943368815.1 Cyanobium sp. NIES-981 | reverse complement strand
AGTTCTTTGCCTTTTTCATCTTTGAAATCTGTGAGAATCCTATATGTCTGGTCAGGATAAGGATGGAAATTATCAAATTCAAAAACGTTCTGAATCTGCATGAGGCCAATCAACCCAAAGGTCATGGCCAGGCCTAGCCCAACAATATTGATGAACGAAAAAAGCTTGTTTTTCCACAGGCTTCTGAAAGCGATTTTGAAATAGTTTTTAAGCATTGTATTGCATGGGGTAGAGGGCAAGGGGCATTAGAAAACGCTAAAACCACCTTCTTCATCCCTTTCACATTTTAAATTTTTCTGTTTTACATTTTTCTGTTTCCTTTCTCCCTTACTCTGACTTCAATGACTTCACCGGATTCATCAATGCTGCTCTGATGGCCTGAAAACTAACCGTCAACAAAGTAATCCCCAATGCCCCTGCGCTGGCTGCTGCAAAAACCCACCACGCAATACCAGTACGATATTCATATTTCTGCAACCAGTCGTTCAGAAAATAATAAGCAATCGGCCCAGCTATAAGACAGGATATAATCACTAATAATACAAAATCTTTTGAAAGCAATGACCATAAATTGGTCACCGAAGCGCCCAATACCTTGCGGATACCGATTTCTTTCGTACGTTGCTCAGCTACAAAAGAAGCCAGACCAAACAAACCTAAACACGAAATAAAAATAGCCAGTACAGCAAAGAAAGAAGCTAGTTTACCAATGCGTTCTTCGGCTGCAAATTTTTGTCCATACACCAGGTCAACAAATTTATAATCGAACGGGCTACCCGGATTATGTTTTTTAAATACAGTTTCTATTTTGCTTATGGCTTGACTGGCACTCAAAGAAGGTTTCAATTTAACCGTAATAACATTGGCCCATTCGTAATCCAATAAAAACACTGTGGGTAGAATAGGTGAATAAGGCGACTGCATTACCATATCTTTAATGACACCCACAACATGGTACTTCTTTCCGTTCCACGTAATCAATTTATTAACCAGACCCTTTTTTTCAGTAGAAATCATAGCAGCCGCTGATTCATTCAGAATCAGCCCACTAGAATCCGTTTTAAAATCTCTTGAAAAATCACGTCCTTCTTTTAACTGAAACCCAACCGTTTTCCCGAAATCATGCGTACAGGCTATCGTACCAAATAGTGGGTTCAGGTTTGGTTCCATGCCATCCCACGAGAAACCAAAGTTATCTGCCCAGATACCAGTAAGAGGGCTTGACGATTCCGCCATATTCTCTACTACGCCAGTATTCAGCAAATCATTTTTCAGTATATCATACTTACCATATAAATCGGGGGTATTCATATCTACATAAATCAAACCGCTACGGTCATAGCCGATAGGTCTGTTTTTGGCATATTGAATCTGACGATATACTATAATGGTACCGATAATCAATGTAACCGAAACCGTAAACTGAACAACAACCAGTACCTTACGTGGCATAGAAGCAAAACGACCTACTCTGAAAGTGCCTTTCAGTACCCTCACAGGCACAAATGAAGAAAGATATAAAGCAGGATAACTACCTGCTAATACGCCTGTTAATAGTACAAAAATAATGCTGATTGTCCAGAACATGGGGTTCGTCCAGAGCATAGTCATTTCCTTACTTGCCAGTTCATTAAACCAGAGTAATGAGAAGTTAACCAGGGCAACAGCTACGATAAAAGCCAACAGAACTACCAGCAAAGATTCGCTCAGAAACTGATTGATTAATTGTGTGCGAAGTGAGCCGATAGCTTTTCTGATTCCAACCTCTTTGGCTCTTTTTTCTGAACGTGCTGTGCTCAGGTTCATAAAATTGATACAAGCCAGTAATAACACGAAAACACCTATGATACTAAATAACCACACAAACTGGATGCGTCCGCCTACATTAAGCCCATCTTTAAATTCAGAATACAGATGCCATTTACTTATCGGATGGATAAAAAGCACTGGCTTTGTATGCCTGTCTTCTTTATTACGGTTGTTCAATACAAGGTTCCTGATTTTTGCAGAAACTTTATCAAAGTCAGCTTTTTCGTTTAACTGAACAAAACATTGAAAAGAATTATCAGCCCATCTATCAACAGAGTTTTTTACCCATGACTCCTGAGACATATAATAAGCCCATGAGGTAAGTATATCTAATCGGGCAAAGTCTGAATTATGAGCAAAATCTTCAAAAACACCAGTTACTTTCAAATTAGACTTATTATCGATTTTAATAATTTTGCCAATCGGATCTTCTTCACCGAAAAGAGATTTCGCTGATGACTCATTAATCATTACTGAATTAATTTCCTGCAGGCCATCCTGAACTCCTTTCAGCATTTTAAGTGAGAACATTCTGGTAAAGGCAGGCTCTACGTGCATTCCCAGACGAGAAAACTTAGAATCCTTATAAGCCAGAATATGTGTAATCCCCCAATCAGCCATCGCCACATCTTTGAAGTCCGCATATTTCACACGTAATTCCTTACCCAATGGGTGCGCCATGGGCACCTGTGTTCCTACTTGTCCGTTAATTGTCCGATGCATATAAGCCTGACCGATTTTACTATAATTATCGAAAGACTTGTTAAAGCTCAATTCATCGTTAATCCAAAGTCCTATCAGCATGGCAACACCAATGCCAGTAGCAAGACCCATGATATTGATAAAGGAATAACCCTTGTTTCTGACAAGGTTCCGGAATGCGATTTTAATGTAGTTTAGTAGCATATACTTTCTTAGCACCCCTAACCCCTAAAGGGGGACTTGTTTTATGGTTATGGAAAAAAATTCCCTCAACTCCCCTTTAGGGGTCGGGGGCTGCGTTCCTTTACTCCGACCGCAGCGATTTTATCGGATTCACCAATGCCGCCTTAATTGCCTGATAACTTACGGTAATCCAGGCTATGATAATTGAACCTAAGATAGCTAATAAGAATATGCCTACTCCTAAGTCTATTTTGTACTCAAATTTTTTCAGCCAGTCGTTCATAAAATAGTACCCCACCGGAGCAGCAATCAGGAAAGCCACGCCAATCAGCAGAGTAAACTCTTTTGAAAACAAATACACAATATGCGCCACAGAAGCGCCTAAGGCCTTACGGATACCCACTTCTTTGGTACGCTGCACAGCCATGAACGACACCAACCCATATAAACCTAGGCATGAGATAAAAATGGCAATACCTGCAAACATTTCATAGAGTGTAGATAATTGTCTTTCCTGCTGATAAAAATTGGCGATACCCTTATCTAAAAACTCGTACTCATAAATATAACTCGGGAAAAGCTTCGTCCAGACTTTTTCTACCGATGCAAGTCCGCTCTGCATATTCTGTGCCTGTAATTTCACACCCATTGTTCCGAAGAAATTCTTATTGCTTGCTATGACAATAGGCGGAATGGCCCCATGCAATGAGGTAGCATGAAAATCTTTAATGACCCCTACGATTGGTGCTTTCATTTTGCCGCCCCAGAAATTAATCTCCTTACCTAGCACGTCTTCCGGTTTTTTAGCCCCCAGTTTCTTTACCATTGTTTCATTCACTACATAGCCCTGAACCGTATCACTCGGTGCATAGGCTTTTCCTGCTATAAACTTCAGATTAAAGGTTTTGAAATAATCGGCATCTGCCCAGTTCAGAAAAGCAGAAAAATCAGTAGTTTTCGGACGGTGGTCATACTGAAAATCGCTATTCCAACCGTTGTCATCTGCCGGTAACCTGAAAGCTATACTTACATTCTTAATACCGGTTTGCTGTAATATCTGCGTTTTAAGCAAATCGTATTTGGTCTGCCCAAGACTATCATTAGGAATCGGTACTCTTATAACTGCTTCTTTGTCAAATCCCATCGGTGCAGTCTGGAAATAATTCATCTGATTCACCACTACCAGAGTGGCTATAATAAGAAATTGAGCAATCACAAATTGAGAGACCACAAGGCCGCGCCTGAGAGATATACCACCCATAGATTTTGCTGTTACCTTACTTTTCAGTGCCAGAATCGGATTAAAACCCGATATAACCATAGCGGGATAAAAGCCCGAAAGAAAGATAACCACAATTGACACTGTCAATAGAAACAGCAACAACACCGGATTAGTAATGAACGAGAGACTCAAAGAAAAACTAAGTAGTTTATTCAGAAAAGGTAGAGCAATCTGTGCCAAAAATACAGCTAATATGACCGACAATAATGTAATCAAAGCACTCTCACCCAGAAACTGACTTCTTAATTGCGCTTTATTACTACCCAATGCTTTTCTTACCCCTACTTCTTTCGAGCGGTTTACAGCCTGCGCTGTAGCCAGATTAATGAAATTCACACAAGCCACCAATAATAAAAATGCACCGATTATCTCCAATACCCAAATCATTTCAGGACTAATTGTATGGCCAGCAAAATTGCCGAAACGGCTATCATAATGAGATTCACTTAACGGACGGATAAAATTACGTACGCGGCTCTGTTGTTCAGGGGTTTTATGCTTTTTTTCAAATGCCGGCATTAAGGCATTAAACTGTTTTTCAGACATTTTTTGAGGGAGCAACACAAAACAACCCCAGCTATTAGACACACTTTCCCAGTCATTAGCATTACCTTTCCCATCAATCAGGAAGTTCTTATACGATAATACTATCTTAAGAGGAAAATCGGTCTTCTTAGGTATGTTTTTTAAGATGCCTGTAATACGGTAAGGCTCAGTCTGATTATCTCTGGTAATCGTTTTTCCGATAGCGCTTTTCCAGTCACCAAAAAACTTCTCAGCCATTTCCTGCGTCAGAATCGCCGTATAAGGCTCTGAAAGCATCGTTTTCGGATTCCCGGAAAGCATTGGAAAATCAAACATTTCAAAGAATTCAGGTTCGGCATAAAACATGCCCCCTTCGTCTTTAAATTTCTTCTCTATGGTTTTACTTTTAGCATCATAGATATTTATCTGGCTGCCTGTTGATACAATACCAGCTACTTTCTCCAATTGCGGATAATCTGTTCTCAAAGCCAACGGTACCGGCATAGGTGCACCAGCACCATAGCTGATACCTCCATAATGAAACTCTGATACTACCTGGTGAATCCTGTCTTTTTTGGTGTGAAAAGTATCGAAACTCTGCTCGAACTGCACAATCAGAAAGAGAAGTAAACAAGCGGCAATACCCACTGCCAGCCCCGTAGCATTGATAAAAGTGTAGCTCTTATTGCGAAGCAGGCTACGTAAGGCGATTTTGAAATAGTTTTTTATCATATTCACCCCTAGCCCCTAAAGGGGGACTTTTTTAAAAATTAGAAAATATATACACCCCTATCCCCTGAAGGGGAATTTATTAAGACTTTATAGTTTTTTGCCTTAGCACCCCTTTAGGGGCGGGGGGCCTATTCCGTTTTTAGACTCTTCACCGGATTCATCAATGCTGCTCTGATGGATTGATAACTTACCGTAAGCAGGGCAATGATTACCAAGAGTATACCTGCCAGGGCGAAAATCCACCAATATAAATCAGTTCGATTGGCAAAACCCTGCAGCCATTTCTGCATGGCATACCAGGCTATTGGTGTAGCTATCACAAAGGCAATGCCTACCATTTTCAGGAAGTCTACCGAGATAAGATTTACTATACTGCTGATACTTGCGCCTAATACTTTGCGTACGCCTATTTCCTTGGTCCGTTGCTCAATAATCATTAAAGCAATGGCAAAGAGCCCCATACAAGAAAGCAAAATAGCAATTCCGGCTGCAAGGCTGAAAATCTGTGAGAGTCGTTCTTCTTTATTAAACCAACGATTCACGTTCTCATTGATAAAAGAACCTTTAAATTCTTCATTGGGAGCTAATTTCTTCCAGGTAGCTTTCACCAGATCCATTGCCTGAGCCAGATTCTGGTTTTGCGTTCGTATCAAAACATAATTTATTCTGCCTTTAGGGGCCATTTCTAATGTAATAGTACGGTTTTCACGGCGTAGTGAGTATAAATGAAAATCAGCAATCACACCGATAATTTTTTGCTTACCAACCGATGAATCAGGCATTAAAAACTTATCTACCCCATGCTTCTCTCCCATTTGTTTCAACATACTTTCAGTTACAATCAATGCGGTAGAATCAGTACCGAATGAAGGGCTGAAATCTCTACCTTCAATGGTTTTAATGTCCATCGTTTTTATGAAATCATAATCTACCTGTACCCAGTCTGTCAATATACTTTTTGAATTTTTAGTATCGCTTGCATTCGGATAGTAATCAAACCCGTAGGTGCTTCTTGAGGAGCTTCCGTCTAAGCCATTACCAAAGTTTATTCTTGAACCGGATACAGACTCAATACTTGGATATTTTGATAACTCATTACGGAATTGCTGCACAGCCGTTCTACTATTTAATGCATTGCCGATTGGTACACTAATCACCTGCTCTTTATTGTAGCCCAGCGGCTTGTTCCTCAGGTATTTTAATTGTGTGAAAATGACTATTGTACAACTGATAAGCAAACAGGAAATAGAAAACTGAACTATTATTAAAGAGTTGCGCAGAACGCCTGGCTTTTTCTTTGTCAATTTTCCTTTTAATACCTCCACAATATTGAAACGGGAAGAAACAAATGCCGGATACCCCCCGGCAATAAGGGTAATTAAGATAAAGCTTATAACGCTTATAACTAAGTTATCAGGAATTAAGAAATTATCTATTGAAAGACTGGAATCAAATAATCGATTGAATTGTGGCAGGAAAGCATAAGCCATACTCAAACCTGCAATCAAAGCAACTACACAAACCATAAACGCCTCACCCCAGCCTTGCAGGAACAATTGTCCTTTATTAGCACCTAAAGACTTTCGTACACCTACTTCTTTAGCTTGTGTGAATGATTTAGCAATGGTCAGGTTAATAAAATTAATAGAGGAGATTAAGACAATTAATAAGGCAATGGTCAATAAAGTATAAACATAACTTTTGCTCAAGCCACTTCCCCAACCTGTAATTTCATCGAAATGAACCTCCTTCAGCGGCATCATTAACAAGCTAAGATATTGTCCTCTTACATTTTTTAAACGTCCTGCTTTTTTCGCATCTTCTTCTGAGGTCTTCATGTATTTATTGACTAAAGACTCAAAACGTTTTTCGGCAGAGGCTTGCGTGGTGTTTGCGGCTAGTTTCACAAAAACCTGATGATGCTGACTTGTCCAGGCGTTTTTCAGTACCTCATAGTTGCTATGATTCTCGGTCCGTATTAAGGCATCATATTGAACAGTAGAATTTTTAGGGTTATCGTCTATAACCCCTGTTACTACAAATGGCGTTTTTACATCCGAAATCTCCATTAGCAATTGTTTGCCTATCGCCTCTCCTTTACCGAATATATTCTCTGCTGTAGTCTTGCTGATAACAATACTGCTTTTATCTGCCAAAGCTGAATTGGCATTTCCTTTCAATAGTGGAAAAGAGAATACTTTAAAGAAATCAGCATCAACTGTCCGTATGGTTTTTTCAAATTTCTTTCCCTGGTAGATTATTGCACCGCCACCCCAGTTAATGCGGGTAACGGCTTCTACTTCGGGATACTCAGCTTTTAAAACCGGCGTAAGTGGGTATGCCATGGCAGCGCTGTATTCGGGTTTCCCAGCTTTATCTGCACTACTAAAATACAAACAATACACACGGTCAGCGTCTTTATGAAAGGTGTCGTAAGAAAATTCGTAGGAGGCTGTAAGGTACAGTAAAATACTGCTACCAAATGCCAAAGCCAAACCAACCATATTAATGGCCGTATGCGCCTTGTTTTTCCAAAGCTTACGAAATGCGATTTTTAAATAATTTTTGATCATTTTTTTTGAGATTAAGGGCATGGAGCAGAGGGCATCGGGCGAGGAGTTTTATTCCCATGCCCTCTGCCCCGTGCCGCTGCTATTCAGATTTTAGTGATCTCACCGGGTTCATCAATGCGGCTCTGATAGACTGATAGCTTACAGTAAACAGGGCTATCAATAAGGCAACCATACCTGCCAGCCCGAAAACCCACCAGGTAATATCAGTGCGATAGGCAAAGTCCTGCACCCATTTATCCATTAAGTAGTAAGCCAAGGGTGTAGCTATCAGAATGGCAATCAGGACTAACACGACAAACTCTTTCGATAACAAGGCTACGAGATTAGGCACGCTTGCGCCCAATACTTTGCGGATACCAATTTCTTTGGTACGTTGCGACATCATCATCAAGGCAATAGCAAACAAGCCCATGCAAGAGAGTATGATAGTCAGCACGGCTGCACTCATCACAATCTGCGAAAACCTTTCTTCTTTCTTATATTGATTTTCCGTGTTTTCATCCAGAAACGAAGGCAAGAATTCAGATTTTGGTGCAATCTCCTTATAAGCTGCACCTATCAGGTCAATCGTTGATTTAGGGGCTTCAGGTGTAAGTTTTACGAATATATAGTTGATTCCAAAATCGCCCTGATAAAGATAGGTGATGGATTCAATCTTCTTTTTCAAGGATTCAAAATGATAGTCTTTCACCACACCGACAATAGTTTTACCGATGCTGTCACCTAAGGCTACTCTTTTCCCGATAGGGTCTTTGTAACCCATTTGTTTAACCATTGTCTCATTCACCACGCAAGACCGCTCCTTATCTGAAGGAAACTCAGGTGATAAATCCCTTCCGGCTATCAATGTCAGGCCAAGTGTTTTTACATAATCAAAATCAATACTTAAACCATTGGTCGAGTAGGTTTTACCCTCCATTTCAAAACTATATACCGACTTAGAACCTGAACCATCTTTACCCCTTCCTATGTTTATGTCAGACCCTGAAATGCTCACAACCTGTGAAACATTAGCCAGTTTATTAC
The DNA here is from genome assembly GCA_943368815.1 of Cyanobium sp. NIES-981. Lineage (GTDB taxonomy): Bacteria > Bacteroidota > Bacteroidia > Cytophagales > Spirosomataceae > Emticicia. The sequence goes on along the minus strand of CALRLS020000034.1, from coordinate 11,006 downwards.
GCATGAAGTCTAGTATCTTGCTGCCTTTTATTTCATTACCAACAGGAATACTGATAACGTGGGTTTTATCAAAACCCAGAGGTTTATTACGCAGATAATCAATCTGTTTCCAGATAATAAGCGTGCAACTGATTAGCAGAATAGCGATACTGAATTGCGCCACAATCAGGGCGCTCCTGATGCCACCAGACCTTGAACTGACTTTTATTTTTCCTTTAAGAACCTCTACTGTGTTGAATTTAGCTACGGCAAATGCAGGATACCCCCCTGCAATAAGGGTAATAATCAGAAAACTGATAAGCAGTAAAACTCCTACTATAGGATTCAGCAAATTTTCAAATGTAAGACTGCTTCTGAACAACGCATTGTATTGCGGCATTAATGAAGTAGCCAAAAGACAGCCGATTCCAAATGCGATAATACATATAACAAGAGCTTCCCCCCAGAACTGCCCCACAATCTGGGTTTTCAAAGCACCCAGGGCTTTTCTCAAGCCTACTTCTTTGGCACGTGTCATCGAGCGGGCAATAGAAAGGTTAATGAAATTGATGCATGCAATCAGTAAAATTAAAGCACTGATAGCCAGTAGTATATATGGATAAACAATATCGACAGAGCGACCACCTGCCATTTGAGGATTAAAATGCATTTCAGGTAAAGGCAACAATCGCAAGCTTCTTACTTCTCCTCTTTCATCAGGCTTTGCTCCGTCTTTTTTCATTTGTTCAATATCCGCCTTAAAATATTTTTCCGTGAATGATTTCAGGCGTCTTTCGAAACTCAGATAATCAACTTTATCAGACAGCTGAACATATACATTATGATAATTTGAGTTCCATCTTTCCTTTGTGTCCTGATATTCCGGATTATTCTCAAAACGCAGCAACATTTCATTATCAATTGATGAGTTTTTAGGCGCTTTTTCCATTATTCCGGTTACAACAAAACTTTCGATTCTACCTCCGAAATTGAGATTAACGGTTTTGCCGACAGGCTCTGCCTTATCAAATATTTTTTGCGCCATCTCTTCATTCAAAACCACACTCTTTAAATCTTTTAGCGCATCGGTATTCCCCTTTAGCATTTTAAAGGAGAACATACTCAGGAAATCGGCATCCACATAGTTTAAGTTCGAATTAATCGTCTTTTCACCCAACACAATCTGTGCGCCACCATCCACAATGCGGGAAGCATACTTTATTTCCGCATTAAAATCGCTTTTCAACGCCGGGGCAAAAGGAGTAGACATATTAGAACGATACTCAACTCTATCGGGACTATTTATCTTGAAGTAAGTTCTGAAAATACGTTCTTTGTTAGCCTGAAAATCATCAAAAGTAAATTCAAAATAGGCAGTCAGAAACAATAATATGGCACAACCGAAAGCTATTGATAGGCCGATAATATTAATCGAAGTATAAGATTTATTCTTCCAGAGGTTGCGAAGGGCTATTTTGAAATAATTTTTTAGCATAGTTTTTTCAAAATTTAAGAAATGTGAAGGAGCAGAAATGAAGCAATGGTAAGGCAATAGCAAATGAAGCTTACTATGATTGTTTCATAATAAGCCCATTTTGCAGCGTTTCATTTTTTAATAAAACTGTCTTCCTGACAAAGGCTCAGGAATAATATCTTAGAGCTGTTTAAGTTAAATTTTATGAATCAAAATGCACTATTTTTTGCAAAGACAAGGCGTTAAAACCGCAGTTTAGCAGAGCTAAATGAACGGTCCGCCGCAGCGGGATTTTAACAACGCAGTATTTGCGAAAAAGAGTCATTTTGACCAAAACAAGATTAGCTTAATCAGCTTCTTATTACTAAACGTGGAAGTTCTCTGTTACTACTTTACCATCAAAAAGGTTGATGATTCTGTGTGAGAAACCTGCATCATAAGGTGAGTGAGTTACCATGATGATTGTAGTTCCCTCATTGTTCAACTCCTGAAGCAATTTCATTACTTCTTCACCATTGGTAGAGTCAAGGTTACCAGTAGGCTCATCGGCAAGAATCAACTTTGGTCTTGCAACAACAGCACGCGCAATAGCCACACGTTGTTGCTGACCACCTGATAGTTGTTGCGGGAAGTGATTGCGACGGTGCATGATGTTCATTCTCTCTAATACCGTTTCTACCTTTTTCTTACGTTCGGTAGCAGGTGTTTTTAAGTATAAAAGAGGAAGTTCAACGTTTTCAAAAACCGTTAACTCGTCAATCAGGTTAAAGCTTTGGAAAATAAAACCGATATTACCCTTACGATGTGAAGCACGTTCTCTTTCGGTCAATTTGGCAACTTCGACACCATAGAAATCATAGCTTCCTTCAGATGGGTTATCTAACAAGCCCATGATGTTGAGCAGGGTTGATTTACCACAACCTGACGGACCCATAATGGCAACGAATTCACCATCCTTGATATTCATGTCAATACCATTCAGGGCGGTAGTTTCTACCTCTTCGGTAGTGAACACTTTTTGAAGATTAGTTACTTTTATCATAATTTTTGTTTGAAGGTTTGTGTTAACGGAAAAAGGAGAAAGGAAAACATTTAATAGTCAGACTTCCCTAATTTCACTTCTTCTTTAGTGATAAAATATTTTTAAATTATAATGATATTTACAAGGAGAAAGGATTTGATTCCTTTCTCCAAAAAACACTTATTTCAATTGAAGGACTTCGTTATCTCCAAAATTCTCATAAGACGAAGTAATTACCTGATCACCAACTTCCAAACCTTCTAACACCTCAAAGAATTCAGGGTTTTTACGACCCAAGGTAATTTTACGTTTTACGGCTTTACCACCAGATTTATCTACAACATATACCCAGTTTCCACCGGTATCAGAGAAGAATCCACCAACCGGTAAAAGTACTGCTTTAGTGGCTTTACCCAACTCTAAACGAATAGGAGAAGACTGTCCTCTTTTGATACCTTCAGGCACACCTTTGGCGAAAACCATATCGACAGAAAAACGTCCGTTGCGAATCTCAGGGTAAATCTTTGTAATCTGTAGAGGATATTCTTTTCCGCTAAATTCAAATGTACCACCTAAGCCTGTAAAAATCCTTCCGTTATAGTGTTCATCAATATCTACACGTAGCTTGAAGCCATCAAGGTCGTCAATCTGACCTATGTTTTGCCCCTGACTGATATTCGAACCAACTTCTACATCTATTGATGATAACAAACCGGATACAGGCGCTTTTACCACAAGGTTTTCAAGGGTTTCACGCCATAACTGTACGTTTCTCTGCGTGCGTTCCAAAGTACCTTCCAGTTGTTTAATCTGCATGGCAGCATTTTCTTCCTGGTATCTTTGTGACTCTACGTCAATTTCTTTCTGACTTACCAGTTTTTCGTAATCACGTTTTGCCTTTAAATAATCAGCTTCCGGAATCACCTTGTCATTATACAGCTTTTTGTTTCTCTCGTATAAATCTTTAGCCTGGTCAGTAAGGAAATCGAGGTCAGACATATTTTTGCGAATCGTAAATTTCTCTACTTTCAGACGCTGGCGTGTGTTCTGTAAATCATTCACCAATCGGCTTGCTTCTGTTTCTGACTGTAAGAAATTAAGTTTTAAGTTCTGATTCTCTAACTTTAATATCGTCTGTCCTTGTTTCACTACATTTCCGCCATCTACCACCTTTTCTTTTACATATCCTCCTACGATGGCATCCAAGCGAATAATTCTCAAAGGCATTACCACTCCTGTAACTACTATAAACTCATCAAATGTGCCATTAGTTACTTGTGAAATAGTCATTTTATCTTTTTCGGCGTTCAGCGTTGAGCGTCTGTCTGCAAAAAGCAGGCTATAAGCTGCAAATGAGGCAAATAGTACACCACCTAGAGTTAATAAGATTCGTTGTCTATTCCAGAATTTCTTTTTTATCTGCTTGTCCATTGTAATTTTTTTAATTGCTAATACAATTCGTGTTTAGGCAAATTGTCTCTGTTACTGATTGTTAATTAAGTCTAAAAATAAGATTTAAATCTGTTCAACCATAATTCATAATGTGTGCCAAATATTTTAAACTGTTGATAATCAGTAGTTTATGAAATAAATCCATTTGAAAATTGTCCGTTTTCGGACAACACTTGTACGCTCACGGACGAATACATAAAGATAGGAATTTTACCAAAAATAATTAAAGTCTTTATTATCAATTAGTTACCTTAGCTTTCGGAAATTAATCTTTTGAAAGGAATAATTTTTGTCGTAAAATGCGTGGAAAACGCTTTTAACAGGATTTTAAAAATATGAACCTGAATTATGTCGAAACTTTTGATAATTGATGATGATGTAGATGTATTAAGTGCAGCTAAGTTATTTTTGAAAAGACATTTTGGACAAGTCGATATTGAAAAGAATCCGGAACGGATTCCCTTTTTAGTTTCTAACGGAAACTATGATGTGATATTACTTGATATGAATTTCACGCGTGATGTGAATACAGGCAAGGAAGGCTTCGAATGGCTCGACCGTATTTTGGATATTGACCCCCAGGCATCCGTTGTGTTATTTACTGCTTATGGTGACGTTGAAATGGCCGTTCATGCTATTAAAGTTGGTGCCTCAGATTTTGTTCTGAAACCCTGGGAAAATGGAAAACTACTGGCTACCATGCAATCGGCCTTAGAGATTAGAGAGCAACGCACGGGTAAAACGCCGTCTGTCAAACGTAAATCTGAGAGCAAGGTCGAAATCATAGGTAAGAGTCCTGCCATGATGAAAATCTATGAAACAATAGACAGAGTAGCCGCTACCGATGCCAATATTCTGATATTAGGAGAAAACGGCACCGGAAAAGACCTGATAGCGAGGGCTATTCACGAGAAATCTGACCGGGCAGACAAGCCTTTTGTTCATGCTGATTTAGGTTCTATCTCTGAAACCCTGTTTGAAAGCGAACTTTTCGGCCATGTAAAAGGTGCCTTTACTGATGCCCGTGAGGACCGTATTGGTCGTTTTGAAGAAGCCCATGAAGGAACCATCTTTTTAGATGAAATAGGCAATATTCCATTACCACTCCAGGCCAAATTGTTAACAGTACTACAAAACAGGAGTGTAACAAAAGTGGGCTCAGGCAAAGCGAAAAATATTGATGTACGCCTGATATGTGCTACCAACGAGCCTATCCATGCTCGTGTGGCTCAGCGCACCTTCCGTCAGGATTTACTGTATCGTATCAATACCATTGAAGTAAAACTACCTCCTTTGCGCGAGCGGCTTGATGATATTGTGCCATTAGCAGAACATTTTCTTAAAATTTACCGTAAAAAATACAACCGTCCGGTTAGTTCAATCAGTGCCGCTCTTATCAAGCAATTGCAACGCTACCAATGGGCAGGTAACGTGCGTGAGTTACAACATGCCATAGAGCGTGCCGTGATTCTATGCCAGGGTAATGTATTGCAACCTGAGGACTTTTTTGAAGGCTCACCCTTCGAAAAACAGCAGGATTCTGTACCATCATTTGACCAGACATTCCAACTGGAAGAAATGGAAAAGATGCTAATCATCAAAACCCTGAAAAAATTCAACGGCAACATCACAGAAGCCGCCCGCGAAATGGGATTGACAAGGCAGGCACTGTATCGTAGGGTGGAGAAATATGGGATTTGATAATTGTATCACGATTTTTTAAATCGTCTCCGGTAATAAACGGTAAAATATCGTCGAAATAAAAGAGATTCTATCAGGCGATTTAAAAAATCGAGATACAAAAATATTCATTTCCTATAATTAACCACATAATCAGGTACCGGTATATCACTTGCCACTTTAGGGTCATTGATAGGTGCCAACGCCTGCAATTTCAAAGGCAGCACCCCTGCCCATACAGGCCATTGATAATCTTCCTCATCATCGTTGGGTCCTCCTGTTCTTACTTTAGCTGATGCCTCCTCTATCTCAAAAGAAATTACCATGGTTGCCTTCATTTCTTTGGTATTGGGCTGTCTGATTTCTTCCCAACGCCCGGGAATGACCTGATTAGTGAAAGCCTCTAAGGCATCCCATCTCTCTTGTTCATCTATCACGACCTCGGCATGGCTAAAAACCACGACCGAACGATAATTGACGGAGTGACTAAAAGCAGAGCGCGCCAATACCAGTCCATCAACAAACGAAACTGTCAGGCAAACCCTGCGACCATCAGCCAGATTACGCATAAAATGGCTACCTACCGAACCATGTATATAGATTTTATTGCCCATGCGACAATAGCCTGTCGGTATCATCATAGGTTGTCCGTCCTGCACATAGGCAATATTGCAGAAAATTCCTTCGTCAAGAATCTGATAGATAGTTGCTTCGTCGTAAGCGCCTCTTTTAGCGCTTCTGCTGATTTTGGTATTAGGTGTAACCGGATACATAATTGTAAAGATTATATAGAAATAATGTGACAAAAATATATCTTTACTGGATTATCATGTTCATCCAATTACACTTATTCAGGTAGTCCAGATGCAGATTCCATTTAAGACACTTATCATGTTCGATAAAACCTCGTCAGTACCCGTGTATGTACAGATTGCCAATGCTATTATTAAAAACATACAGGCAGGCATTCTCCAAACCAATACCAGATTGCCCGGCAGCCGACAATTAGCAGAAATATTAGCGGTACACAGAAAAACTGTCATAGCGGCCTATGATGAACTTTTATCGCAGAATTGGGTGGATACCATTCCGCAAAAAGGAACTTTTATTGCAAAAAAAATACCTACACCGCAAGCTACCAGATTAACTGCGGCAACAAATAAAGAAGCCATCAGTGATATTCTGAAAAACAGAATGAATCCGGGCAAGGCGATAACTCTTCCACCAACTATTGACCAGAGATTAGCTTTTAATGACGGTCTACCCGATGCCCGACTGGCACCAAAAGAAGAATGGGCAAGGCTTTATGCGCATTATATCCGCTATGCTGACTCGCTTAGTATTGGCTATACGGGACCGCAAGGCAGTATCAGATTCAGAACACTATTTGCAAAATACCTGAATGAAACGAGAGGGATACTGGCTACTGCTGATAATCTTATTACTACCAGAGGAAGCCAGATGGGCATTTATCTGGCAGGTATGACAATTCTGCAAAAAGGAGATGTAGCCATTGTCGGAGAATTGAATTACAGGGCTGCAAACCTCACATTCAAACATTTGGGAGCAGAACTGGTGACTATTCCTGTGGATGATGATGGATTGCAGATAGATGCCATTGAAGAAATTTGCCAGTACAGGAAAGTAAAAATGATTTATGTGACCTCACACCATTATCACCCTACAACTGTTACATTAAAACCTGAAAGACGCTTGAAACTATTGGCTCTGGCAGAAAAATACCAGTTCTTTATTATTGAAGATGATTACGATTATGACTACCATTATGCCAATGCGCCGATACTGCCTCTGGCAAGTGCAGATAGGTACGGATGGGTGATTTACCTTGGCTCGTTCAGCAAGCAGATTGCTCCGACTTTCAGAGTAGGCTATGTAGCTGCCAATGAGGCCATTATTGAAGAAATGACCCAGCTCCGTCGGATTATTGACAGGCAAAATGACCCTATTCTTGAAAACTGTCTGGCAGATATGCTCGAAAACGGAGATTTGAAACGCTATGCCACCAAAGCCTTGAAAGTGTACAGAGAAAGACGTGATTTTACCTGCAAACTACTCAAAGATTCTTTAGGCAATAAAATAGATTTCAGGATTCCAGATGGTGGAATGGCTATCTGGGCAAAATTTGATGCGGAGATTCCGCTTCTGCTTCTTTCTGAAAAAGTCGCCAGACAAGGTCTGTACCTTTCCAATGGGCAAACTTATAAAGAAGAAAATCCAGATTTAAACGCCTGCCGTATGGGTTTTGCAGGTATGAATCAGAAAGAAACAGAAGATGCCATAAGAATCCTGAAACGTACCATTGACACATTTAAGCCTCAGGAGTAAAAATGGCTTTGAACTGATCAGCCTTGAAACCAACAGCCATAATTTTATCGGCTTCTACTACGGGTCTCTTGATAATGCTAGTGTGTTCCGTCATTAGGTTAATAGCTGACTCTTCATCAACTATTGCGTTTTTGACTTCCTCAGGCAATTCTTTATAGGTAGTGCTGTTCTTATTGAATATCTTCTCCAATGGCTCATGTTCAAGCCACTCTTTAATCTTTTCGGCACTTATGCCCTCTTTTCTATAATCATGTAATTGACAGGCTATATTATTGGCTTTAAACCAGTCCATAGTCTTTTTAATCATATCGCAATTAGGGATTCCGTAAATAGTTAACATTGTATCAGGCATAAAAATGAGGAATGGGTCTCATTCCTCATCTAATTAACAATAAGAATATAGTATTTTATAAATTCTATTTGATTCGGTAATACTTCCGAAAAGATATTAGCCAAATATAATCATTCAAAACCCTCATGCAATCTGCAAAAGCGTATAAGTGCTATTTAATATAAGCCCCTTCAATTAATATTCATCTATCCGCCGGGGTTTCTCACCTGCGGCGAACAGAGGATACTGGTCAAAAATGTTCCGTACTACGCTGCGATAATAATTGATAGGTTTATTGACATTTTTATTAAAAACCCCTGAAGCATATCCGCGCCATATAAGTCGGCTGCTTTCTGCATCTAATAATGATACAAGAATCATTCCTCCGCCAAAATGGAAATTCTGCGTTTTATAGGTATCATCTTCATCAAAGTGATTCACCCAACGGTCTAAAGCAGGTTGAAAATACCCTTTATAATCCACACGGTCACGAATAATACTATAACTCACTAATAAGCCGGGTTCTTTATCAGTTACTTTATATCCGCGGGCTTTCATTTGTCGGCGAATAGCGTCCTGAATTTCAGTACAGACGAAAGACGTATCAATTTCACAATTGAGGAAATTATAGGTCCTATACTTAGTAAAATCAGTTTCGTAGCTATAGTCATTGTCTACCAACAATTTGAGGGAATTACAACTTGTAAAAGCGAAACTTAGGGCAATAAGAGCAGAAAACAGATACAATTTTTTCATACGGTATACAGATTATTTTTGGTTAAATACAGCTTAGCTAACTAATTTAGAAACAATCTCACCTACATTGCACGACGGGGGCGTCCATCAAATATAGTAAGTGTTATCTAAAAAGTCAAGATAAGTTTATTGATTGATTTTAATGTTTGTATCCAAATAAAATACACTTCACATACGCATCAATTCACTTGCAGTATTCCCAAAAACCTTTTGCCGTCAGTTCACATAATACTCCAAAGCTCTTTTCATTTCTCCTTTTGATACTGCAATATCGTATAGACAACTACCTTCACCGTTAATTAATGAAAAACGTATTTCTTTACCTTTGTTTTTCTTGTCCTGCTGAGTATGTTTAATAATCGCGTCAAAATCATCTGCCTTCATCGGCACTTTTCCATACACCGAAAATATAAACTCTTCAATCCTGCCTAATGTTTGCTCATCTATCAGTTTTCTTTCAAAAGATATATACGACTCAGAAAGCATTCCGGTTGCAATTGCTTCGCCATGAAGCAACTTTTTTTTGCCTTTATCTAAAAAATAGGTCTCAATGGCGTGTCCAAGCGTATGTCCGAAATTAAGAATTTTCCTTAAACCCTTTTCTGTGGGATCCAGTGCTACCACTTTTTTCTTGATTTCAACCGAGTGAGCAATCAAATCGGGCAGATTCTGCTGGTCTAAATCTTTTCTTCTGATTTCATCCCATTTCTCACCATCCTGAATCAGACAATGCTTGATTATCTCAGCAAAGCCCGAACGTTTTTCTCTTTCTGAAAGCGTTGCCAAAAATGAGGGGTCTATCAATACTGCTTTGGGCAATGTAAAAACGCCTAAGTGATTCTTAAAGCCATGAAAATCAATACCCAGTTTGCCACCTACACTCGCATCAACCTGAGCCAGCAATGTGGTAGGAATCTGAATAAAATCAATACCTCGTTTATAGGTTGCTGCACAAAAACCACCCATATCGCCAACTACCCCTCCACCCAGGTTAATCATCAGGGCGTGGCGGTCTAGTTCGTCGTTAGTCATGGCCGACCAGATTTGTTCACAAGTGCTTAGGTTTTTGTATTCTTCTCCGGCTTTAACAGTAATAAGCGTGTGCCTGGGCAAGGAATTTTTGATGAAAGGATAGCAGAATTTTTTGGTGTTGGTATCCGTCAGAACGATGATTCTGGAATAGTCTTTCTGAGCCAGAAAGTTCTGCAGACTTTCGGTAATTGGAGCAATAATAACAGACATTTTACCTATGATTTATTAAAAAATCAAAGGTAATGAATCATTTAAAGAATTACTAAATTTGCCAGTCAGGCATTTCGTTGTTTAAACCAAAATACCTGACAAACAAAAAGCCCAAAAATTAATTTCTGGGCTGGTAATTTCTTGAAAAGTTTAAAATCTTATCAATCGCTCTGTCTGAAGGCGAGAGTTGAATCTTGTCTAATCCTGTTTTGATATCTGCACAATCGAGGTAGAAGTCAAGTAAATCCCCGTCCTGAAGCAAAGTTTCTTCAATCCGGTTGTTTTCCTGATTCGATGTCTCGTTATACAAATAGCGAATTACATCATCTTGCGTATTGGTAAAGGTTTGTATCATAAGCATATGCGGTTTTACTCATCATTTTTCTAAGGTTGATGAGAGCATAACGCATTCTACCTAACGCTGTGTTGATACTGACACCAGTAGCGTCTGCGATTTCCTGAAAACTCATGTCGTCATAATGACGCATTACCAGTACTTCGCGCTGCTGGTCTGGCAGACGTTTAATCAAATCTCTTAAATGCTCGTGAGACTCTCTTTTGATTTGCATCGCTTCAATAGAGTCTTCGGCAAACTCAAGTGTGTTAAACACGCTGCTTCCGTCTTCAAACACTACGCTAGGGTAGCGTTTCTCTCTACGGAAAAAGTCAATTGCTAAATTGTGAGCTATTCTTAATACCCATGGAAGAAATTTACCTTCTTCGTT
>CALRLS020000033.1:0-19909 GCA_943368815.1 Cyanobium sp. NIES-981 | reverse complement strand
TGAAAAGAAAGGTTTTCTTATTACCGGCATAGAAGAAATTGACCAGATTGGTCTGGTCGTCAAACAATTCCTGCATCAGGTCATTGTAGATGATATGGTCTTTTACAATCGCACTTTCAGGTACTTCAACATATACCCAGGTAGCATCTCCTTCTATTTCTTTACCTAAAATATTAAGTGCTTTCTTTTGCTTCTGGGGTGTAATAATCGCAAAATGTTGTTGGATATATTTATTCAGTACAGCAGTACTATTATCATTTTTACCCCCAATCATTACTTTTTGCCCGTTATTGAGTTTGGTCAGTGCACTTTCTAAATCATCGGTAAACAGACGGATGGTTATTTCAAGCGAATGCTCTTTGGCATTGTATTGTATTTCGGTAAGCGATGTATGAAAAGCATGCATTACCTTCGGATTCCCTGAGTTCTGAGGTTGCGACGGGAAAATGAATAATGTAAGGAGTATGAAGTGTAAGAATTGCATTCTATCAAATTATATACAAAGAATCGGGGTAAAGCAGCATACCACTCTACCCCGATAAAATATTATCTAAACAATGCCTTGAAAGTATCGTTGAACAGTACCAATACCATCAGGGTTAATAAAATGAATGTACCCACTTGTTGTGTACGCTCCATAAATTTCTCTGATGGTTTACGACGTGTAATCATTTCATATAATAAAACGATTACATGTCCTCCATCAAGAGCCGGAATCGGAAGTGCATTCATGAACGCTAAGCCCATCGAAAGCAGACCCGTTAAGCCCCAGAATCTTTCCCAGTCCCAATAGCCGCCAAACCATTGTGCTAATCCTACCGGGCCACTAACAGCATTACCTGCTGAAATATGTCCTTTAAAGATACGACCGAAACCTTTAATCTGGTTAGGAATAACCGATAGCGCTTCTTTAGCGCCTACACCAAAGGCTTCACCTAAATTATATTTTTGTGTACTTGATACAAGTTCTGAATGCGCTCTGAAACCCAGTTTAGAATCGTCTGAAATGACAGGGTAAAGTTTCACCTGCTTGCCTCCTCTTTCAACTAGTAACTCAACTTTTTTATTCTTGAATTTCTCCAACTCATGCTGAAATTGTTGAAAATAGGCAACCGGAGTGCTATCAATTTTTATGATTTTATCACCTTCTTTCAATCCGGCTTTCTCTGCAGGCGAATCTTTCGTTACTTCTCCTACTTTAAAGGGCATAATAGGCTCCATGAAAGGCACTTTAGTAGCAACCTTGTCAATTAAGTCGTTCGGTACTGGTATTTGTTTGATTTCTCCGGCTCTTTCAATAGTAAACTCAGTATTTTCCTGCATCAATGCCGCACGTACTTCACCAAAATCGGCATAGTCTGTATCGTTGACTTTAAGAATTTTGTCTCCGTTTTTTAATCCGATTTCCTGTGCTAGTGGATAAGCATAGATACCTGCTTTGTTTACTTCTGCTTTTGAATAATATTCGTCGCCCCACACAAACTTCACACCCCAGAATATCAGCACACCCAGTATAACATTGACAATAATACCACCTAGCATAACAAATAAGCGTTGCCAGGCTGGTTTTGAACGGAATTCATGAGGCTCAGGTACTGCAGAAAGTTGAGAAGCGTCTTTGGTTTCATCAATCATACCAGCAATATCTACATAACCACCTAAAGGGAACCAACCTAAACCATATTCAGTATCACCAACTTTCTTTTTCCACAAAGCAAAATTTAAGACATTAGGTAATGGGAAGAGGAAGTCAAAGAATATATAGAATTTATTTACCTTGATACCAAAAATACGGGCAAATATAAAGTGTCCGAACTCATGTAAACCAACCAGAATCGTTAAGGCAAGCAAAAGTTGCCCAATCATTGTTAATACTGCCATTAGAAAATTGAATAAATTTTAAAGATAATGTATAGGTTATTTAGCCATAAAATATCCTGTTTTGCAAACGCAAATGGTTAGTTGTTCGTTCCATTTCTGTTGAATGCACTTTCAGACGATTATAATCTGTGCCAAACTAACGAAAATACATTCAAAATTAGCATACTTATTAATCAAAAGAACGATTTTTAATTAAAACTTTGTTAAACAATCAGGTAGTATACATATACTCATACAATCAATGAATCCGGAAAAGTTAGATGTAATTATTATAGGTGGCGGACCCATAGGGCTTGCCTGCGGTTTAGAAGCTCAGAAAGCGGGCTTAAAATACCTGATTTTAGAAAAAGGCTGTCTGGTTAATTCATTATATAATTATCCGGCAAACATGACATTTTTCAGTACTTCTGAAAGGCTGGAAATAGGAGAGGTGCCATTTGTATCAAACAACGCCAAGCCGACCCGTAGTGAGGCTTTGGAGTATTATCGCAGGGTAGCAGCACATAAGCATTTGCAAATCAGGCTTTTTGAAGAGGTATTGCAGGTAATGCCGACAGATAGGGGGGGATATGAAATAATAAGTAGAAAGAATACTTATGAAACCGACCATATCATTATTGCTTCGGGCTTTTATGATATTCCGCAAAAACTGGGGGTCAAAGGTGAAGACCTGTCTAAAGTAACACACTATTATAAAGACCCGCATTTTTATGCGTTCCAGAAAGTATTGGTAGTGGGTGCCAATAATTCGGCAGTAGATGCCGCTTTAGAGACCTGGCGAAAAGGAGCAGATGTAACGATGGTAATCAGAAAAGGAGAGGTAGGGAAACGTGTCAAATACTGGGCTAAACCTGATATTGAGAACAGAATCAAGGAAGGCTCTATCAAGGCTTTTTTTAATGCTGAAATTGTGGAGATACGAGAAAATGAAGTAGATATACAGACCCCCGAGGGAATAGAGACAATTGAAAATGAATGGGTGATTTCGATGACAGGCTATCAGCCGAATCTGGCATTCTTGAAAAAGATAGGTATTAATCTATCTGAAGACGAAATTATGAAGCCGGAGTATAATGATGATACGATGGAAACCAATTTAAAGAATGTGTACCTGGCAGGCGTGATTTGCGGAGGTATGGATACGCATAGTTTATTCATCGAAAACTCACGGATACATGCTGAGAAGATTGTGCAGAAGATAGTACAAAACCCACAATTGGCGTAATTGTCGGCTTTGTACGTATGGCTTTGGTACTGGCCTTCGACTGCGCTCAGGCGCAGGAGCTAAAAGAATTAAAGCCTGTATTTATTGAGAAAAACAAATGTCTTACAAATCGGTGTGAGCGTAGTCGAAGGCCCCGATTCCTGCTACTGCAATACCAATGAAATTGTCTTCGGTTGCACTAAAGCATATTCTGCCACTTTCCCTATGCCGGAATATTTCACTTTATAGCCTTTGTTCTCTAATAAGTATATCGCATCACGCAGGGTCATGCCTTCTACATTAGGTAGGTCAGTCGTTTCATTTACTTTGCGCCAGGCAACGCTATTGCCATTTTTAACTGCTTTTGCCCATCCGGCATTGCCAGGTACATTTAATAAACCTAAAGTTTCGCCCACTGACCTGAAATCTTCGGCATAGCCGCTTTGCTCATGGCTTTCAATTTTCTGCACATTGCTGTTCTTGTTTTTTGCAGGGTGAATAGCCACATCATAAGCAAATATTTTATCAGCAATTGTACGGAATACCGGAGCGGCCACATCACGGGCATAGAGGTTAGTACCTTGAGGTTCATCAATAATCACAGCACAACTATACTTAGGGTTATCAGCCGGGAAGAAACCAATAAAGGCAGTATAATATTGCCCCTGAACATAGCCATTTTCTCTTTTCTGAGATGTACCTGTTTTTCCGGCTACTTTGCAGAAGCCCGTATTGATATTTTTGGCGGTACCGTTTTCAACTACACCTTTCATCATTTCATGAACCATTTTGATGGTACGGTCTGAGCATATCTGACCATCCTCTTTTCGGCCTTCAAACTTCTCTACCACCCTGTCAGCCTCACGGATTTCTTTCACAATAAAAGGCTGTACCCAATGCCCTTTGTTGGCAATGGCATTGTAGAAGGTAAGCATTTGCAAAGGTGTCAGGCGGCTTTCATAACCAATCGACATCCAGGGTACGGTTGTAGAACTGAAAGTAGAACTTTTGCCGTCTATAATGAGTGGCTTGGTTTCGCCTTTCAATTGAAAACCTACAGGTTGGTCTAATTTGAAATTTTTCAGATAAGCTACAAAATTATCCGCTTTGGAGAAGCCAAAGTAATTTTTGACCAAGGCATAGATACCTACATTACATGAATGCTCAAATACCTGTCTGACCGTCTGGTTGCCATGTTCTTCCGAACATTTCATTTCTATATTATTATGCATGATGAAGCCATTGCAGGTTGCCGCAAAATCATTTAAGCCTAATTTGCTTTTTTCCAGAATAGCCACCATACTCGCTAGTTTGAATGTAGAACCCGGGTCAGTGCCTCCTTTTACAGCATAATTGAAATCTTCGATATAATAAGTCTGGTCGTTTTTTGTTCTGCGTGAAAGATTAGTAATGGCCTTAATCTGCCCTGTGGCTACTTCCATCACTATTGCAGAACCATATTTGGCATTGGTGCTTACTACCTGGTTATGAAGAGAACTCTCAACAATATCCTGAAAATTAACATCAATGGTTGTCACTACATCCTGACCTGCTTCCGGGCGCACCTCCGGGGTATCTTCTATCGGTTTCCAGACTCCTCCGGCTAAGCGCTGGAAAAGGCCAACACCGTCTCGTCCGGCCAGATAATTATTGAAACTGAATTCAATACCGAAGTCTCCTTTGGTCTGTGTATCACGATCAAGCTTGCCGATAGAGCGCAAAGCCATATCGTCAAAAGGCATTACCCTACGATTCAGTTGTTCGAATTTACCGCCGCCTTTCATAGGCCCTTCACGGAAAAATGGGAATGCTTTGATTTGTTCCATTTCCTGAAAATCAATCAGACGGTCACCAAAGGCTACAAATCTTACTTTGCCGCCTTTACGGGCAGTCATAATCAATTCTTTGTATTGAGCTGCTGAGCGATCCTGAAAAAAATCAGATAACAAGTGGGTCAGTTTATCTAAACTGTCTTTAAGATATTTGGGCTTGGCTCTGGATACATCCAGTCCCACCCGATAACGGGGTACAGATGTAGCCAATAAGCTACTGCCATCGGTTGCATAAATATTGCCTCTTGTGGCTTTTATCTGCATAGGTTTGCGTTGCACTTTTGCAACCTTATTCATCCATTTCTTTTTCTGGAATACCTGCACAACAAATATCTGGGCAGCTATTAAAGAGCCTATAAGAAATATCAGGCCAAAGGTAAGTTTAGCTCGCCATTGAATTTCTTCACGGATAGAGGGCTTTGTTGACATGATTTATGAAGTTTACCGGAGGATTATAGGAAATTATTCTTTTACGACTATTTTAATGGGAGGTGTAATGTTCTCTTCCAAGCCCTTATCTGTCAGTTTTTTGGCAATTTCAGATTGTTTACTGGCAAACATATAACGCGATTTCTGCGAAATATATTCTGCCCTTTTTTCTTCCATTTCATTACGTGTACGGTCAATTTTTTTGATAAAACCTTCGTAACTATGCTGAACATAAATGTAGAAAATACAAAGAACACTTAACCAAACAATACGTTTGAGTGTTTCGGTAGGAAGTGTATCACCTAAATGTAGTCGATTAGTTATCCATGTGTTAATCTGGTCGAAAAGCCCGGCTTTGCGTGGAGCCTTGGCCTTGGGTACAGCAGGCGCAGAACGGTGGCGAAAAGTATTAGTTGCCATTCCGAAGAAGTTTATAAGTTTATTATTAAAGCACGATTGTAAAACAAATGTATGAAATATCTGCTAATTCTATCAAAAGTTGAATATTTTTTTTGTAAATATTAATAAGTCTGGATTGACGGAAACAAAAAAATCGTTCCTTGTAAGTGAACGATTTTTTTGTTGAATTCTTATGAATTTTGATTATTTAAAAGACACTTAATTTAGTGTGAGTTGCAAAGCGAAAATAGTTTGCTTAAGTGGAGGAATTAAAAAATTGATAGCCAAATTATTTATTCACACAATCACTAATTCGCTTATTGCTTATGAGAAAACTGCCTCCAGGTGTTGTTTCTGCGGGAAATCGGGTGTTACGAGATCGGCCTCAGGCTTATAAATATAAGGCATCGGGAAACCTCTTTCCTGGAAAGTTGGCTCAGCCATATTATTATATCGAAGCTGTATAGACCAACGGATATTTTTAGTAACGTTATCGCCCGAACGGTGTACCAGAAACGCTGAGAAAACAAGTAAATCACCTACCTCAAATTCGGTTTGAACGTAGGCATCTTCCGGTAGTTCTTCCTGAATGCTTCCTAAATAGCCTGATGTATCGGCTTTCAATAATCCATCTTTATGGCTGCCGGGCAAAATTTGTAATGAACCCAGGGCTTCACCACAATCTACCATAGGAAGCCACATCACGATACTATCTAAAGAACCCTGACCAGTGCGCCAGTCCTGATGTGCACCTAATTTCCAGTGACTTCCACCTTTTGACAGATAACGACTGTTGAACTGCATAGCAGGTCGTACACCTATCATCGGGAAATCATAACCAAGCGATTTCAATAGGTTGATAAGCTTAGGGTCTGTGCCAAAACGGTGCAAAGATATAAGGTGTTGTGCCTGCTTGCCGGTGCTGACAAAGGTATTGAAGTCAGCCTCGAACAAATCAAACATTGCCTGCTCAAATTCATCTTTATTGTCAATATCAACACTTTTGCCCAGTACGCGCTCTATCTGCAAGGCAAAAAGTTGACGGGCTTCTGTATATATTTGGTTGATTTCTTCTTTATTGAAGAAATTTTTCAGAATTACGAATCCGTCTTTATTGAATTGTTCTTTCATTGTTTCCATAAGATATAATCATTCAAACATTAAATAATAGGTCAAAATTAGACCTTGTAATGAACCGCAAAAATGATTTTTATCAGAAAAGTAATTTATTTTTCTTTAACGGCATAGGCAAAGCCCGCCGCTCCGAAACCATTCCCATTATATAACAGATATTTCTTATTATTATGCTCATAACTATGGGCATAATTTATCATCTGGTAGTCAAAATCTTCCGGATTTTCTGATTTGTGGATACCCACCAGATCATCCTTACGTTCCCATTTGAAACCGTCTTTTGACTCAGCGTAGCCCAAACGATAGCTTTGGTTACGGTCTGTGCGGTAATCTCTGGTATGGCGGTATGAATAATACATTTTAAAAATACCATCTTCAAATGATACACTCGGCCGACCCACTGCATGAAGAAAATCATCAAAAGGCAAAGCAACATCTCCTGTAGACTCCCACTTAATACCATCTTCAGATACGGCTACACGACAATCATAGAAAGGTTCAGGATAACCATGAATGTATTCACATTTCTGCCCGGAAATATGCCACATCATCCATCGGCCATTCACATACATCACTGATGGCTGTGCTGCCCAGATAGGATTATGGATAGATCGATCCATAATAGGACCACGAAACATTTTCTTGAAATTCAATCCACCATCGGTGCTGACAGATAAACCCATTGAAAGGCGGTAAGAATTATGCGTACGATTCCACCCTGTATAATACAGCCAGATATCGCCGTTCGATTGGGGTACAAACCATGCAGGCATAGCGCCCGTTTCGTCATATTCACCCGGGCCCCCTAAATCCAATACGAAAGTATCGTGGATATAGAGAATCTTAGTCGGGTCGTCATAATCAACATCAATAAATGTCGGACGGGATTGCCCATAATCATCTCGCGAAGAAAAATATACTCTAAGAAAATCTTTATGTTTGTAAGCATATGGCACCTGCGCATGCGAACGGCTATGTGCAAGCGTTCCATCCGGTTTATAGATTACTCCTTTCTTTTGCCAAATTCCTGAATTCTCCATATTTATTACTCAAGTTCTTTTATTATTTTTCCGGCAACTGTTTTGAGTTTAGGTAGTTCGTTTATTACAACGACCCAAACCATTTTAACTGAAATACCGAAATATTCGTGTGTCATAATATTTCTGAAACCTTTCATGCCCCTCCAGTCAATTTCACTGTATTTTTCTTTGACTTCTTCTGATAAATGCAAAGAGGCTTCTCCGATTGTTATTAATTGTCTTTCCGTAGCTGAGCGAACAAGGGAGCTTGATTCAAACTGCTCATAAGTAAGCTCTCCTATAAAATTCTCTATTTCCACAATTGCTTCAAGCATATGCTGTGCTCTCTGCAAATCTCCAAATCTACCTTTCATAAATTAAGACTTTATCTTTTTCAATGAAAGGTCTGATATGTTTAGATAAACCGTCCTCAGCCACTAAATCAATTTCAACTTTAAGGAGTTCTTTTAAATCTTCAAGCATTCTTCCGAATTCAAAAAGACTTACATTTTCGTTCGAATCAATATCTACTAATATATCCAGATCACTATTTTTTGTTTGCTCATTTCTGGCATAAGAGCCAAAAACATACGCCTTTCGTACTGGTTTAGTACGAAAATAGTTTTGAATAATATTAATAGTTCTTCTATTCATTACTTCCGAGCTTTTCTGTTTCTCTCCGCACGTATACGCCAATTGTCTTTAAAATCTTTCCCCGGTATCTGAAGATTTACGTTTACTGTCGGCGCCTTTTTGGTTTTCTTAAACTCTAATACATAATAACCGTTACCGAAAATCCACTGTAATTTTACATCTTTCACGTTCTTCGGTAAGTCCTGTAATGGTACCTGATCAGCAAACATAGGGTTCGCATCCATTAATATCTGATAGGTTTTCTGGTCTCTTAACCATGCACCTACGCTTTCGTCACCTACTACTACTCTGCCTCCTACTTTGACTACACGGTTAAATTCTTCAAAAGCTTTGGCTCTTTCAGAAAATGTATTGATACCACCAAAATGGAAAACGGCATCAAAATAATTATCCTCAAATGGTAAATAGGCACCATTACCAATGAAATAATCTATCTGTACATCTTTCTTATCTGCAAATTTCTCTTTGGCATGACCCAACATAGCAGGAGACAAATCAGACAAAACAGCATGACCACCGGGGGTAATTTTATTAATAATAAACGCTGAATCTTTTCCTGTACCTGCACCTACTTCTAACACCTTCATGCCCGGCTTTAGCTTCAACATTCCAATCATGGTCTTGCGTGTAGCAGCCTCGTTGGCATGTAAAGACTCAAATACCCATGAAACCCCACGGTCGTAACGTGAGTGAGCATCATTATAGGCTACCTGTTCTTTACGATCCTGCTCGAAAAGTTCTTTCGGATAAACTAAGTCTACAATGTTATTTATGTCATAAGAGATGGGTTCTTCCTGAGAGGTATTATGAAGTGTTTTGCCATCGGCCGACAGAACAAGTTTACTTCTGGTTTTCGGGCAAATTAATTGGTCAAAAAATTGAGTCATTATGTGATATAATCTATGTTAAAGCGTCAAAGTTCAAGATTTTTGCTGAAAAAACCATAGGAAAAAGGGATATTCTATGGATTAGTTTATCTAATGGAAATCATAATATGTTAATAAAAAAGAGAGGAATCCCTCTCTTGCTAAGAATATGTTTACAAATTAATATCCTTACTCGAAACATCAGATTTCACAGCCGGATTACCTTTCCAGATACTCCATGGCTCTGTTTTCGATTTGGTCAGGTTAGCGCCCATAGCTATGAGAGTGCCTTCTCCTAAAGTACAGCCATCACGAATAGTGGCATTAACACCAAAGAATGAATACTCACCTACCACGCAACGGCCTGAAAGCACTACATGAGAAGTAAAATAAACATGGTCTTTGATTTCGCCATGATGCCCGATATGATTACCACTCCAAAGTACTACATTATTGCCGATTTTTACGAAAGGTTGAATGGTATTGTCTTCTAATATAAAACAGTTTTCGCCAATCTGGTCGGTCAAAACGGTAGCTTTTGAGCTGATATAAGAGATACAATCATAACCCAATTCCTTGATTTCACCATAAACTTTTGCCCGTATCTGGTTCATTTTACGTTCGCTCAATGGGGCAAAAAATTTATATTCTGATGGTGGGAATAAGTCAGGTACATCTTCGAATGCTACCAATTGTATGCCACAAAAAGACGTTTCGCCTTCTTTAATATATGCTCTGTTTTTTGTGAATGCTACAATTTCATGCTCCGAGTCATGTGTGAGATAATAATGGGCTAATTCTGCCACTAATTCGGTACCGAAAACTATTACTTTTGCCATTTAGATTTTTTGTTTTAAACCAACTCAAATTCTTTTAAATACGCATGAATTGCTTCGATAGAGCAAAACATCAATAGGTCAATCATCGACATCCAGGGTACAAATTCATTGTTGAATTGCTTGTATTGAATGGGTTTCGATTTGATAAAATTAAGTAAGATTTTATTATCGGCAAAAAGTTGTTTGTCATAGATGGCCATTCCGCCGATGGGATTGATATAATGGTCAGCTTTTTCCTGCAGGCAAATATCTAAAATACGCTCCTGTGCTTTCAGATGCTCGTTTTTATATATAATCGAACTATCAACAATTTCAGTAGCAATATTGAGATATTTGCAAGTTTCTTTAAGGCTTGTTGTACATAACTCTGCAATATTAGCAGGGTTTGACTGAAAAACCTGTGTAAGAATAGCCAAAGTCTCGTGATAGAAAGGGGCTTTTTTATAAGATTGTTCAATGGTCTTGAAAAACTTCTTGCTCCAGGTTTCCAGATTATCTATTTCAATATCTCTGATTAACCGGTTCTGACTTGCACTGATTAATGGTAGCGTAAAAAGAGAGGCTTTCCCACCTATCAGAACATTATTGCGGTTTATCCAGCCTTTATTGATATACGCTACATCGTCATAAACTATGAATTTATCTACTCTATTGATTAGCTGAAAATAACCAATATAGGGAAAAATGTAAGGTTGCATGATTCCTATAGTCATCGCTTATTTCTTATTTATAGTTTGTGGATTCAATTTTCTCAGGAAAAAGGCGCTTTCTTCTACTGGAGTATCATTATGTTCATCGCCTTTGCCCAACGCAATATCACCTTCCTGATAGGGCAATACGCCTTTTGAATAAAACAAATACTCTGCTTCTGCAGGAATAGGCTTTACTCTGCTACGGAACGGGTGAATAGGAATAAGTTTTCGTTTAAAGGCCGCGCCCCAAAGCGGGTATTCAAAATCTTCATGCTCCTGCTGGGTTCCTAAAGCCACTACGGCATTTTCAGGTACGATTTCGTCAAATTTCCTGTAGGCTTCGTAAATGTCAGGCCGGGCAATAGTCAATTGTTCCATGCGCGACATATTGAAGATATTCTTTTGGTCGAATATCGGGTGAATGCGTGTAAATAAGATGCTGCATACAGCTGAAATACCAACTACAAGACAACAAACCAAAGACCAGTACTGCCAGATTTTTTTCTTTTCGGCCAAAGCATAAAACGAAACCAGCAAAGGCATACACCAGACCGCCATATTCAAAAAATACCTCGCTTTGATAGGGTCATAAGGGGCAGAATAACATAATGATAAAAAATGTAACAGGGCTGCCACCACTAATACCAGCATGCTTTTCTGGGTAGAACTAATTTGTCGATAATTCCTGATAAAGCGATAAAGAAGCAGCAATGTTACAGGAAGCACCATACCAAAACTAATAATGCCCCAGTAGGGTCTTTCAACATAAAAACGAATAGGATGGCTGAAAGAAAAGTATGAAACTACAGTAAATTTATGGCTCTCAATCGGTAAACTTCCAAAGGCTTTATCGGGTAAATAACGAAAAGCATCATTAATTTTTTTGCCTGCTTCTGTGCTGCGAATACCGTCCAGATTCAGGAAATCAGAAGAATAGCGACCGATATTGAAGGCAATATTCTGAATTTTTTCTTTGCCTGTATACCCCTCAACTCCATGCCATTTCATCACCAAGGGTGGTGCTGAGAGGCTGCCTAGACTGAATTTTCCTACTTCTTTTATATTACCGATGTAACCCGTGGGAAGCACGTACACGCCTACACTAATCATAAAACTGATTAAGAACAGGTTGATATTTTTATAAAATTCTTTTTTGAATAAAACCGTATAGATGGCAACAGCAACCGCAGCGGGAGCAATTAATAAAAAAGTAACCTTGTGCCCAATCCAGATTCCTGCAATTAAGGCTATCAGGATAATATTCAGTGGTGTTGGCTTTTGCTTGAACGAGAATAGAGTATAAGCCAGAATGCCTAAATAAGCACTTAATACAATGTCTGTTTCGGTAGTAGTAGCTTGTATTAAAGCCGTAGGAAGCAAAAGCGTGATAAGCCCCACAAAGAGAGATGCCGTAAAGTTCTTGGAGATTTTAAGCGCAATACCATAGCTTGATAAGGCGAAAACCCAGTATGAAAGATAATGAATAAACTTAAAACCTTTTTCACCCAACACGTGATAAAAGAACATCTGTAAGGTTGGCAGGGAGTTCGGATAAAAATCAATCGTCCAGGTGGTGCCTTGCAGGCGGTTCATATTGCCGTTTTGCAGATAATAAGCACATTTTACCAGATGCCCCGTCATACTATCCCATTCGTTAGGGAAAGTTACAAACGTAATAACCAGGTTTATTATAACTGTGGTGAGCACCCCTGTTAATAGGATACCCATTGATATTTTGTTTACAATAGCCTGATTCTGCCAGTTAGTAACAAATTTATTTTTAAGACCCTGAAACCCGGTTTTTAATCTGAAATGATGATTATTGGCAATTTGTCGGAAAATGATATAGAACAGAAATGCAATCAGATTGACAGACAGGCCCCAGGTAACAGGTTGATTAATCTGATTAAAAACCGACAAAAGAAACCCTGTAGGAATAATGCACGAAACCAAGCCAAGAAACAATTTGAGGCCGTAATCACTCAGGCTTTCAGAAATGTAGATGGCATTTCGATGGATTTGCCATAAGAAGAAAAGAAAAAGGGGCAGAAATATCCAATACATTCAAATAATAAGGGCTTCTTGAATTACAAAGGTAAGATAGAATACTGTTGCTTCCTATTCTATGAACAGGTTCTAAATTAAAAACTCAAATAAATCGGGTTTTTTGTTAATGTATTCAAATTGGATATTATGGTCTTCCATACGCTGAATCAGCGGGTCATAATCCGATTTCTGTTTCAGTTCAATGCCTACCAATGCCGACCCGCGTTCACGGGAGGTTTTTTTATTGTATTCAAAGAGTACGATATCATCCGTCGGACCCAGTACATCGTTCAGGAATTCTTTAAAAGCCCCTGCACGTTGTGGAAAGCGGATAATAAAATAATGCTTCAGCCCCTCGTATAATAATGAACGCTCTTTTATCTCTTCAGTACGGGTGATGTCATTATTGCCACCTCCAATAATACATACTACATTTTTGCCTTTTATTTCATCTTTAAGGAAATCCAAAGCAGCAACTGATAAAGCACCGGCAGGCTCAGCTACGATAGCTTCTTCGTTGTATAATTCAAGAATGGTTGAGCAAACCTTCCCTTCCGGAATCAGAATAATTTCGTGATTGAGATTCTGTTTGCAGACCTCAAAAGTTAAATCACCTGCACGTTTCACGGCTGCACCATCTACAAACTTATTGATTTCTTCCAGCGTTACTACATGCCCTGCTTCCAGCGAACTCTTCATGGTTGGAGAACCGAGAGGTTCAACAGCAACCAGCTTGGTTCTGGGCGATAATTGTTTAAAAACAGTTGATACACCTGAAGCCAGACCACCACCACCAATAGCAAAAATCAGATAATCTATTTTAAAATTTGAGTCTTTAAAGATTTCAAGTCCTACTGTACCCTGCCCCTCAATTACCTGTAAATCATCAAAAGGGTGAATAAATGTTGCCTTTTGCTCTTCGCAGAAAGCTTTTGCAGCAAAATAGGCATCGTCGTAAGTATCACCCACTAATTCAATCTTCACAAACTCTTTTCCAAACATACCTACCTGCTTTATTTTCTGGGCAGGTGTTGTTGTGGGCATAAAGATAGTGCCCGTGACTCCCAGTTTTCTGCAAGCATAAGCAAGCCCCTGGGCGTGGTTTCCGGCACTGGCACAAACTACTCCTTTATCTAACTGCTCTTTAGACAGGCTCGCCATCTTATTGTACGCACCTCTGATTTTATAAGAGCGCACTACCTGTAAATCTTCCCGTTTGAGATAGATGTCAGCACCGTAACGCTCCGAAAGATTAAGGTTGTGCATTAGTGGCGTATGTGTAGCCACGTCTTCAAGCCTTTCGGCAGCGACATACATATTGTCTATATCCGGAAATATCAATGGTTTTTCTGGCACTGTTTTGTTGATGCTGGTCAATGGTTAAATACGTTTTAACCTGATTTTGATTTTACTAAACTATCACGTAATGCTCAATTATCCGATAGAATTTTTGCCAAATGTAATAAAAAATAAAATGAGTAGGTAAAAAATACCTACTCAATCATTTGTTAATCTTATCTAATAAAGAATTAGTTTCTTTCTGGTCTCAGGCTACGTACAGTAGCACCTGCTTTCCACATTTCTGAATCACGTAATTCTGCTAATTCAACTTCTAGTTTCTCGCGGTAATCAGGTTGAGAGTTGCGCTCGATAGATTGAGCAGCTTCTTTTTGCGATTTTACGCTTTGATATAGTTTTTTGAATACAGGTTTGGTTGCATCATGGAAAGGTTTCCACCAGTCTAAAGCACCACGTTGGGCAGTAGTAGAACAGTTGGCATACATCCAGTCCATTCCGTTTTCTGCTACTAATGGCATCAACGATTGTGTTAATTCTTCAACAGTTTCGTTGAAAGCTTCTGATGGTGAGTGTCCGTTTTCACGCAATACTTCGTATTGAGCAGCGAAAATACCCTGAATAGCACCCATCAAAGTACCTCTTTCACCTGTAAGGTCAGAAGTTACTTCACGATAGAAGTCTGTTTCAAACAAATATCCTGAACCTACACCGATACCCATAGCAATTGCTGTTTCACGGGCATGGCCTGAGGCATCCTGAAATACTGCAAAGCTTGAGTTCAGACCTTTGCCTTCTACAAACAAACGACGAAGTGATGTACCAGAGCCTTTAGGAGCTACCAATACTACATCGACAGTTTTAGGAGGTTTGATACCAGTCTTTTTGCTGTAAGTAATACCAAAACCATGAGAGAAATACAAAGTTTTGCCTTTTTTAAGGTATTTTTTAACGGTTGGCCACAAAGCGATTTGAGCAGCATCAGACAAAAGGAAACAGATAATAGTACCTTTTTTCAATGCATCTTCAATGTTGAAAAGTGTTTTGCCCGGTACCCAACCATCAGCTACTGCTTTGTCGTAGGTTTTGCCGGGACGTTGTCCAACAATTACGTTGAATCCGTTGTCACGCATGTTCATTGCCTGACCAGGACCTTGTACGCCGTAGCCAATCACAGCGATGGTTTGTTTTTTCAAAAACTCTCTTGATTTTTCGAGAGGGTACTCTTCGCGGGTTACTACTTCTTCTTCAACACCGCCAAAATTTAACTTTGCCATTTTTATTGTATTGTTTTGTGTTTATGCGAAAAAATGATTCTTACAGATAATACTCCCATTCAGCAATTTCCTCAGGTAAGTACTCAATGAGTCCCTGAGGTGTTTTTCCTACTGCTACTCTTCCTGAGCGAACAAATTCTATGATACCATGAGGTTTGATGTATCTGAAAAAGTCGAAAATTTCTCTTTCAGTACCTGTTTTTTCAATCACCACGTAGTCGAGTCCCCAGTAAACTACCCATGCTTTATACACTTTATTGATGTTTTCGACATCGATTACTTTGCCATCAATAGGAGTTGAGATTTTATAGAGGGCAATTTCGTTGTAAACGATGTCTTCGTTCAAATAACCGAAAACAGCCAGTACTTCAATTATTTTACGAATCTGACGAACAAGTTTTTCTACCTCTTCGCGTTTTTCATGTTTAATAACAATCGTAAAACGAGAGATACCTTTTCTTTCAGTCTCCGAGACAGTCAAAGATTCAATATTGATTCTTCGCCTGGTAAAAATTATTGTGATTTTGTTGAGTAATCCGATGCTATTTTCGGTAAATACGCAAATAGTGTATGTTGTCATTGGTAATGTAAATTGAGTGATTGAGTGAACAGGGAATTGAGTGAATGAGTGATTTAGCGATTGAGTGATTATATGTCCTTAATTTCAAAATTATAATTATATAATCACTCAATCACTCATTCACACAATCACTCAATTATTCTATTCCAGTCGTATCTCCGATACACTTGTTCCTGCCGGAACCATCGGGAATACGTTTTCTTCTTTTTCTACTATTACTTCTAACAAATAGGCCTTTTTAGAAGCAAGCATTTTGTCAAGCGAATCGCTTAAACTTTCACGTTCATTGCAGGTATGTCCATCTATACCAAAACCTTTGGCAATAGTAATGAAGTCAGGGTTCTGCAATTCGACAAACGAATAGCGGTTATCGAAAAACAATTGCTGCCATTGGCGAACCATACCCAGATAATTGTTATTCAGGATTATCATCTTCACGGCAAGGCCGCTTTGTGCAATGGTGCCTAATTCCTGAATGGTCATCTGAAAACAACCATCACCGATGATACCCACCACCTCACGGTGTGGCGCACCCATTTTGGCACCGAAAGAAGCCGGAATGGCAAATCCCATCGTACCTAATCCGCCTGACGCAATATAAGAATGAGGTTTACGGAACTGATAATAACGGGCAGTTACCATCTGATGCTGACCCACGTCTACTACAATGCAGGCTTCACCGTTAGTTTTATCAGAAAGCATGGCTACTACTTCTGCCATCTTGATTTTCCCTTCACCTTTTAAATCACGAAGTGTTACTTTCTCGTGTTCTCTGGCATCTAATTTTCTGAACTCGTTTTTCCATCCTGTAAAATCTCCTTTCTTTACCAATGGCATCAGCATTTTCAATGCCTCTTTAGCATCGCCCACCACCGGAGCTTCCGTCTTCTTGATTTTTTCGATTTCAGAAGGGTCAATTTCAATATGAATGATTCGGGCTTGCTTGGCAAATTTGGTAGAATCACCCGTTACACGGTCGTCGAAACGCATACCAATGGCAATTAGTATATCGCACTGGTCGGTCATTACGTTAGGTGCATACATACCATGCATACCCAGCCAACCCATATAATTGGGGTGATCTATAGGCATGGCTGAAAGTCCAAGTAAAGTACTTGCGCATGGAATATCTGTTTTTTCTACAAATTCCAGCAATTCCTGCATGGCATCTGCAATCAATACACCATGGCCAAATATGATATAAGGACGCTTGGCTTTGTTAATTAACTCAACTGCCTTTTCTATCTGCTCTTGTTTAGGTACAATTCGAGGGCGATAAGTAACCATCTTATTTACTTTCTTATACTCAAATTTCTCCGTCATTTTCCCTGCCTGTGCATCACGGGTAAAATCTATTACTACCGGGCCCGGTTTTCCGGTTTGAGCTATATAAAAAGCTTTAGCCATTACTTCCGGTACTTCATCAGGGCTTGTAATCTGATAATTCCATTTGCAGACTGGTGTAGTAACACCAATCATATCGGTTTCCTGAAATGCATCTGTACCAAGCAATGTTGATTTCACCTGACCTACAATACAAACCAATGGCGTACAATCAATGATAGCATCAGCAATAGGGGTAATAAGGTTGGTACCTCCCGGACCGGAAGTTACCAGACAGATACCTGTACGCCCACTGACACGTGCATACCCTTGCGCAGCATGTCCTGCTCCCTGCTCATGACGAACCAGAATATGATTCAGTCGGTCAATGTAGTCATAGAGGGCATCATAAGTCGGCATGATGGCTCCACCGGGATAACCAAAAATGGTTTCTACTCCCTCGGCTAAGAGACATTCCATCATTGCCTGAGCCCCTGAAAGAAAGTCTTTCTTTTGAGGTTGCTCAATACTGATAGCGAAAGTCTCTTGTTTAGCTTCTATTTCTAATAAATTTCCCATGTCAGAATGGTTTTAAATATCATTGATTGTCTTAAGTCTTCTACTTATTGCTTTGCTTTTTTATAAAGATCCCCTCTCCCTGCATCAACCTTCCGGTTTTGGGGTCTTTCAGCTCGGGAAGAATCGTAAAAAGTTCAAAGCCTAATTCATCTAATTTACTGATTACTTCATTATACAGCGGCCCTTGTTCATATAGCGGCACAAACGAAATTTCTGCCTGAATCACATTAATGTAGGGCAGTACCTCTGTGGCTCCCGCCAATACATTCAGTTCATAGCCCTGCACATCAATTTTTAAGTAAATAGATTGGTAATGTTTGGCTATTGTCGGGGTTATTACCTCATCTAATCGTTTAATCTGAATCGTTTCTGTGGCCTGATAGGCTGTGTCGGGTGCTAGATCCGTGTGATTTTTGTGCATTCCGAGCAAAGAGCTACTTGCAAAATTCCCGGCAATATTGATAGTCAGTTCTTCATTTTTTGTTCCAAAGCCCATATTATGGCATATCCACTTAGGGTCTTTATCTGCATTGGCTCTGAGTTTTTCAAAACTCGCCTTAATGGGTTCGAACGATATGATTTCACCTGCATATCCCATTTCTCTGGCTTCCAGCCCATAGGTACCTATAAACCCGCCAACATCAACCAGTAAATCAATCTCATGTGTTTCTAATAAATGTTTGATTAAGGCAAACGGGGAGTTCATGACATTGAATCGACGAAGCTCCAGATTCAGGTATTTCCGGGCAAATTTCTTTATAAAATCATCCATACATTCTTGATTATAAATCTGTTACACAACCCTCGCTCGCTGAGCTAACATTCTTGATATATTTTCTTAAAACACCTCTTGTAAACGTTGATTCTTTTGGCTTCCATGCGGCTCTGCGTGCTGCCATTTCTTCATCAGATATATGCAAAGTAAGTTTATTGTCAATCGCATCAATCGTAATCTTATCGCCGTCTTTTACCAGGGCTATAGCGCCACCGTCATAAGCTTCGGGTGTAACATGCCCTACTACAAAACCATGTGTGCCTCCTGAGAAACGACCGTCGGTAATCATCGCTACTGAATTTCCCAGTCCTGCTCCCATTACTGCCGAAGTAGGTTTTAGCATTTCCGGCATACCCGGGCCACCTTTAGGTCCTTCGTTACGAATCACTATTACCTGTCCGGCTTTTATTTCTCCTTTGCTCAAATACTCTATTACTTCTTCTTCACGCTCACATACTTTGGCAATACCCTCAAATTTTTCTCCTTCTTTTCCTGTAATTTTTGCTACTGCGCCTGTTTCAGCTAAGTTGCCATATAGAATCTGTAAGTGGCCTGTGGCTTTTATCGGATTGGAGACTGGTCTGATAATATTTTGCTTATCGAAATCCAAATCAGGTACCTCTTCTAAATTTTCGGCTATCGTTTTACCGGTAATGGTCATGCAATCGCCGTGCATTAAACCATTTTTTACTAAATATTTCATTATTGAAGGTACACCACCAATAGCCAGTACATCTTCCATATAGTATTTACCGGATGGCTTCAGGTCTCCCAATAGTGGGGTGCGGTCTGAAATGGCCTGAATATCATCTAAAGTAAATGGTATCCCTGCCGATGAAGCAATGGCCAGATAATGTAATACTGCGTTAGTGGAACCTCCTAATGCCATCACCATCGCTAAAGCATTTTCAAAGGCTTTACGAGTCATGATATCACGTGGCAGAATCTGTTTCTCTAACAAATTCTTCATTGCTGCTCCGATAGCCACACATTCTGCTTTTTTGCCTTCGTGTGTAGCCGGATAGGACGAACTGTTTGGTAAGCTCATGCCCATTGCCTCAATAGAAGATGCCATCGTATTGGC
>CALRLS020000032.1:0-20285 GCA_943368815.1 Cyanobium sp. NIES-981 | reverse complement strand
AACATCATCAAAACCTTCTGATAAGAATGAAGGCCTGGAAGGTTTTGTCCATTGCCCCTTAACCTTTCTGGATTCCAGAATATACATAGGGCTGTCCAGTAAACACCACAATATCACATCGTTTTCTTTTGAAATGGCCGGAGCGCTATGCTCCAGCGCATCAGCGCTTACGATGCCTCTGGCAAATACCTGCGCCTCTTTGCCCGGTGAAGGCAAATCGAAATAGGGGCTTGGCTTTGATTGAACAATGCCTAGGCCCAATGTAAGAAAGGTTAATAATGCGTAAATGAGCTTTTTCATTTTTGTAGTCTTATTCTACAAAATTATCTTTTATTGAATCAGCATTCATAACCCAATTGATGGGATTTTAAATCGGTTTTCTCCCTGATTCTGGTTTTAGGAGTGAGTTTTAAACAATAGTATTATTGTCTTAGACAGGGAAAATTGGAGAGAAGAAATTTTCAATCAATGCAGAAATTAGTCATAAATAATTTCTGCATTGATTGAAGTTTGGGGAGCTAAAACTGCCCAATTTATGATTAAGGTTTTGAAGACATCGAAACAGGCGCATCTCCCGGATTTGTACCCCAACTCTTATTTGGAGCTTGCCCCATATTTAATAGGAGTTTTCCCCCATTTACAAGGGTTTCGTGCAATATCCAGGGTTTGTTCAAATGCTTGCCATTCAATTGCGCCGACTGAATATATACATTGCTTGCAGAATTGTTATTGGCTTCAATCACAAATTGTTTGCCTTTATAATATTTCGGATTGAGATGAAAAGTTATCTTGTTAAAAATCGGACTGCTGATTTCGTAATAAGGTTTAGGCGTGGTACCTCCACTCGTAGAAAAGATACCTGTTTTTAATAAAACAGCAAGACTGCCCATTAATCCCTGGTCTTCATCTCCGCTATAACCGGAATCAGGAGAAATACCACTGTATACCTTGTCGATAATTTGCCTTGTCCAGTATTGGGTTAGCCAGGGTGAGCCCGAAAAATTAAACAGAAATGGTGTTTGCATACATGGTTGGTTACCATAGTTGATATAGACTCTGCGAAGTTCTTCCAATGTTTCTTTATCGTGCGATTTTCCTGAGACAAAATCATGTTTCTGCGCTTTCTCAAATGAGGAATTTAGTTTTGCAGTGAAAGCATCTCTTCCACCCATCAGATTAATTAATCCCTGAACATCATGCGGCACAAACCAGGTATACTGTGCGGCATTGCCTTCTTCCCAGCCATTATCGTAACGTAAAATATCAATCGGTTGTCCCCACTTTCCGTCAAGTGTCCGGTTCCACATCCAACCCAGTTCCGGATTCCAGATGTTTTTATAGTTTTCGGCACGCTTCATAAACAGAACGTAATCATCGGTCTTGCCCAATGCTTTCGCCATTTGTGCCAGCGTATAATCCTGGTAGGCATACTCAAGTGTTTGGGTAGAACCATCCTGATGGAAGCCGTATTTGATATTAGTCAATGGATGGGGAACGTAACCCCTTTCAATATAATATTCAATGCCACCACCCTTAAATGTTTTATGCTCATATCCTGCCTTGCTCATCATTCCGCCAGGGAAATGATTTTTTCTCATACCTTCATAGGCTTTTGTAATATCAAAACCTCTGATGCCTTTCAGGTACGCGCTCACAATAAATGGAGTAGCAGGAGCACCGGACATCACAAAAGTATAATTGCCTCCGGCAGGCCCGCGAGGGATAAGCCCACCATCATTATACATCAATAGCATTGAATTGATAAATGATTCGGTTACTTCCGGATACACCAGATGCCAGAGCGTGTTCAGCGACCATTGCGCACCCCATAAAGCATCAAAATTATGATGATTGAATGTAGGTTTTCCGTTCGCATCCAATGGTATCTGTTTAATGAGGCGTTCTGAGCCCGTCATATCTGAATACTGACCGTTTACATCAGAAATGATTCTTCTGCCTAAGAGTGCATGCCATAAATCGGTATAGAAGCGACTTTGTTCAAGTTGCGTTCCTCCCTGAATTTCGATACGGCTTAGCCAATTATTCCAGTCAGTCTGGCTTTCGTTTACAACCTTATCAAAATCCCAATGAGGCAATTCGGTTTTAAGGTTTAATCTGGCCTGTTCTTCGCTTACATATGAAATAGCTACTTTCATTTTGCGCACCTCTCCCTGATTCGTTTTGAAACTGACGTAAATGCCCGTTCTTTCACCTTCAATTGCATCTTTAATGTCTTCTAACTGCCCTTTTCGCCAACCTTTGAATGTATCAAAGGGCTTGTCGAAAACAGCAACAAAAAATACAGTGAGGGTTTTAGGTCGACGGATGGTTGGAGCCATAATGGCATAGCCTTCTATCTCCTGGTTATTAACTTTCTTTACATATCCTTTTTGCGTATCTGAGGGCCCCAGAAAAGTGGAAAAATCAAAAAGAATATGGCTTTGATTGGATTTCGGGAAGGTATATCTATGAAACCCAACCCGTGTGGTAGAGGTCAGTTCGGCGGTGATATTATAGGCATCTAAAACAACTTTATGGTAGCCTGCTTTAATCACTTCTTTTTTGTGGGAAAACAATGAGCCATACTGAGCATTACCCAAATGTCCTTTAAAATCGCCTGTAGTAGGCATTACCGGAACTCCCGATAATTGCCAGTCGTGCACGTGACTGAAACACTTGATACTATCAGCATGATAACGATAACCCGAACCCCAATCAGAATTTACCCCATTGTCCGGACTTAAATTAACCATTCCGAATGGTCGGGAAGCTGAATTAAAAAAGAACCACCTTGAATTGGCCGCATCAACTATCGGATTCACCATATCAACAGGTCTTACTTTCTGCGAAAAAGAAGCATTAATTACAAAAAAACTAATCAGACAACTAAAAATATATTTCAATCTGTTCATGCGTCTATTCATTTTATATACAAGATTATTTACCCAGCCATGTTAACTGCTCCCAATAAGCCGGGCCGTCGTTGGTCTGGATTTTACCTTTGGTGCTTCTGCCTTCCTGCACATACTTTGTTAGTAAGGCTGTTAGTTCTTTCACTATTTCCGGGTGTTCGGCATATACATTTCTGGTTTCAGCTATGTCAGCCTTAAGGTCATACAATTGAATAGAAGGGAGTGTCTTAGCTTCATCGCTCGTTTCTTTTGGTTTGCCGTTACCGCCTGAATGTGAACACATAATGAGTTTCCATTGGCCTTTCCTGATAGCAAAAAAACCATTGGATGAGTGATGAATGATAGATGCCCTTTGTTCAAAATCTGTTTTTCTATCTCGTATCTCACTTAAAAAGCTATAGCTGTCTTCTGCCACATTATCATTCAGTTTTGCATTGTTCAGTTCAGCAAGGGTTCTGAAAAAATCGGTACTACAAACCAATTTATCTGAAACTTTACCCTTTTTAATAACATTGCCCCAGCTGACAATGAAAGGTACCCGATGCCCACCCTCAAAAATATCAGTTTTCATTCCCCGGTAATCAATAGATGGATTATGTCCTTTGGCCAGTTGTGCCTGCAGATTAGCAGGATTGGCAAAACCATTGTCAGAGGTGAAAACGATTATGGTATTATCATAAACACCATTCTTTTTAAGCGTAGCAACAAGCTGTCTGACCACATCGTCTACCATTAGCACAAAATCTCCGTAGGGTGAAACCTTACTTTTGCCAACAAATTCACCAATAGGCAGGATGGGTGTATGTGGCGCTGCTAATGGGAAGTATAAGAAAAAGGGCTTTTCTTTATTGGCATTCTGGTTGATGAAGTTCAAAGCCTTTTCAGTAAACTTACCTATTACCCCTTCCGGCTCGAAATCAGGCGCTTTTACCCCTGCCCGGAATAATTCTATGCCCTTCCGACCCTCGCAGGTATCTTTTGGAATAGCAGTACAAAAACCATTTTCTACATAGGCATAAGGCGGCATATCAAGCGATGCCGGAATGCAGAAAGAATAATCAAAGCCGTTGGTATTTGGGCTGTTTCTTACCTGCTTTGAAAAGTCTACTTTTTTTTCTCCGGCTTCTATATTGCCCCATGTCATACCTAAATGCCATTTGCCTACCATCCCTGTTTTATAACCTTGTGTCTTTAAGAAAGAAGCCACAGTTTCTCTTTTTGGGTCAATCAAGGGGGTGTCATAACCATGCAAAACACCTTTTTTGAGTGTAGTGCGCCAGTTGTATCGGCCCGTCATAATGCCATACCTTGTTGGCGTACAAACAGCCGAAGTAGTATGTGCATCAGTGAATCGAACCCCAGTCTGCGCTAATTTATCGATATTTTCAGTCTGTATCTTTCCGTTCGGATTATATGACGACACATCGCCGATACCTAAATCATCGGCCAAAATGTAAATGATATTCGGTTTTTGGGCAAACCCTGTAGAGACCATACTCCAACAAATGAGAATACCCAGGATGTACTTCTTCATGCGTAATTTATTTATCAATTTTTCTAGTTCAATACAAATCTATAAGTGCCCGGTTTTGCATCAGGCAATAAATAATAACCGTCTTTTGCTTTAATATTACTTCGTTTACCATTGATAGTAAGTTTAGTCTTTGTATTATCAACAGGTACATAAATGTTAGCGCTTGTTCCTCCCGGAACGACAACCTCCATTTTTGTAGAGTTTTGTTCCTTATTAAATGAAACCGAAACCGTCCCTTTGATAGTGGGTGTTTTGAGATTTGCAGAAACCAAACTCCCTAATTGCGGTTTAATCTGAATAGTCTCAAAGCCCGGACTCACGGGTTCTACACCCATTAATTTTCTGACAATAATATTGGCAGGCACTGCCCCCCATGCATGATTCCAATCAAGGTTAGGTTTGTATACTTTGTCCCATGCCTCTAATGTAATGGTAGAGCCTGTCCTGATCATATTGTACCAGCTTCTTTGCGCTGTTGATGAAATCAGTTCAAGCGCATATTGAGACTCTCCGGCTTCATATAGTGCATCCATCAGAAACTGTGCACCATAAACACTGCAGGCCATTTTTCTGCTTTTAATGAAATTAACCACATTTCTTAAGTCTTTTTCAGGGACCAATCCGAAAGCCAACGCAAACATATTGGCATGTAATGAACTATGATTGGTACTATCACCATCTTTGATTAAACCTGTTTCAGGGTTCCGGAATGTTTTTAGAAATGAATGATATACCTCTTTGGCTGTAGTTTCGTATTTTTTTGCATCCTCTCCCTTTCTTAAAACGGCGGCTATTTTCTGCATCAAAACCAGATTCTGATAATAATAGGCATTGATAACCGAGTTATAAGTATTATAAACAAAGCCGTCGGTTTCTCCTTTATACTCTTTTTCATTGCCAATGTAATCTCCCGTTTGTGGCCAGTCAACATTATCGTGTAGGCCGCGACGATTGTCGAAAGTTTTGGTAATATGAATGGTTTTTAAAAATTCGTCGGTCTGTTTATTGGTTCGGGTACTTATCAGACCTCCTTTCCCAGCCAGCTGCATCAGCATTTTGCTTTGCAATTCCGGGTAATATTTTTTTAATAAGGCCGTGTCACCTGTATACAGATAGTCATTCCAGGCAATCAGCACATTCTGCAAGCTCCATTCAGTTGGCCATGTGGGGTGAAAAATCAGGTAATTCATAGACCTGCGCCCGATACTGTATTCGGCATCTACCGCATAATGCGATAATTGATTAATAAGCGCATCGGCTTCGTAAGGTATTCTTTCACGGTCTCCATCCACATAATAACCTGTGAAACTTGTAGCTTTTATGGAATACTTGCACAAATCCCAGACCTGATTAAGGACGGTATCGCTTGAAGTAAAACTTGAAGCATTTTCATCAAACGGATAAAAGACAATCTTTCTTTTAACAGATGCTTTATCAATAATACCATTAAAATGCTGAATGCTTACATATCTGAACGGATATATCTCTCCGATATAATCGGGCATCAAAACCGGATTACGACTATTGCGTTTTTCATTCGTTTCCCACACAATACTATAATCATGAGTGCCGGATTTAACAAAGAGCGGGATTTTCAAATATCGGATATTTCGTCCCGGATTTTTATGGATAATAGTCGGGCGTTCTATCGCTTCGCCAACTTCAATCCAGATTGAATCACTTTTGGGGCTTGTTAAATGCAAGGTCAATTGCCCCAATGCATCTTTTCCAAAATCAAGAAAATATGCACCTGAACTGGTTTTAGTAATCTGGACAGGTTCCTGAATTTCGGCAGCCAGGGGATGATGTGCAAAGGGTTCGGCTTCGTTTGGTACATCAAGATAAAAAGAGGAAATAGCTGAGAAACCGGAAACCTTCCCTTTACTATCCCAGACCTGTAGTTTCCAATAGTATATTTTGCCTGGCTCCAAGGCTTTTCCCGTATAAACTGATTTATTCTTATCTGAATTGACCTTTTGGGAGTCCCAGAAATCTGCTCTGTTTTCTTCTAATAATTTCAAGTCGGAAGCGACAAGAATCCGGTATGCATTGGTTTGATTCTCTGTCTCCCAGCTAAAATGAGGTTGCTTATTGCTCACAAAAGCAAATTGAAATTGCTTCCTTAGATTGATGGCAGTTTCGAGTGTTTTATCTGTAGAAATACCACTTTGATAGACCTTATCAGTATTCAGCAATAAATCACAACGCAGGCGGAAAGGCTCCTGACTTTTCGAATCAAGAGCTAATAAGGTGCAAATTATTATCAAAAAGATTTTATGCATGAAACTGACAGGATGAATTCAGATAAATAGCCGAATCAGAACTTCGGGAATACAAATCCGTTATGATAAGTCGGTTTTATTAAGGCATTAGCCGTTTTATTATCAAATTTCCCTTTGGCTGCATCCCAATGAATTTTATCACCACTGCGTAGCGAGATATTTCCCATGTGTGCATTGATGGCCACGGTTGCTCCGGCATATATCGGACAGGCTAAAGTTTCTAATTTACCGTTTTTAATGACATCAATAAAATTCTGAGCGTGTAATTCCAGACCATTATCTGATTTTTCGATTAATGGTACTGCCTCCATTCTGAAGTTCTGACCCTCTTTTTCGGGTATTACTTCCCAACCATTACGGGTTACCACCAGCGTGCCCTTGGTACCGATAAAAGCGATACCATGCCCTTTGCCATATTGTCCGGCACCAATGCCCATATAATGTTCCCATGTATTGGTAAAACTACCAAAATCGTAGGTAACATTGATGTAGTCAGGCGTTTCACGGGCATCATCAGGGAAAAGTCTTTTTCCGCCGACAGACGAAACAGAAAGAGGCTCATTAACACCCATACCCCAAAGCATAATATCTAATAAGTGTACGCCCCAGTCGCACATCAGTCCTCCGGCATAATCCCAGAACCAACGAAATTCGTAGTGAAAACGATTGGCATTAAATGGTCGTTTAGCCGCCGGACCTAACCACATATCATAATCAACACCTGCCGGAACAGGACTGTCTGGTACCACAGGTAGCGCCTGAGTACCCCGATACATCCAGGTTTTGGTATTGATGATTGTACCTAATTTGCCCGATTTCACAAAGGCAACAGCATCTTTAAAATGCTTCTGACTTCTTTGCCATTGATTGACCTGAACCGTTTTGCCTGATGCTTCAACGGCCCGAATCATTACTTTAGCTTCTGCAATAGAATTGGCCATCGGTTTTTCGACATACACATGCTTTCCTGCTGAAAGGGTATCAACTAATTGCAGGCAATGCCAATGGTCGGGAGTAGCTACCACAACGGCATCCAACTCTTTATCTTCAAGCATTTTGCGGTAGTCTTTATAAGTAGTAAGATTCTGGACTCCGGCCTTGCTTAAATCTGCCTTGCGTTTAACCAACTGTTCATCGTCTACATCGCAGATAGCTTTCAGATTTACCTCATTTATTTTCAAAAAAGCTCTGATATTATTGAAGCCCTGATTTTTAACACCTATCAGGCCTACGTTTATTCTATCACTCGGTGCAACTTTTTTCCTGATAGAAGCCAGTGTTTCTAATGGCAATAATTCCATTAATCCTAAACCGCCAATGGCAGCAGCGGTATTTCTGATAAAATTTCTACGAGAATTCATTTTAAATTATAGGGTTAAATAATTATTTGTCAGGTGTGATTTCTACTAAAGACTGATTGTTATTCCAATTAGCCGGAACCTCATAAACTATCTTATAAAACCAGGGAATGGCATCGGCTAAAGCATATTTTTTTTCGGCTTCTTTACTATTGATTTTTTCAATTTGTGTGAGTTTGAGAGAAGTTTTAGTAACTAAGTTCAAGCCTGTTAAATTCCATATCTGATTGGCAAAAACATCCTTTTCAATGTCAGGCGCATAAACCAGTATTTCAAGTTTGTGAGAGCTCGTATTATTGTTATAAATTAGCATAGACGTCTGGCTTACTTTTACATTCGTGTTCCCATCGCCTAAAATTGCCAGCCAGCCTATATCACCATTATTAGTTTTCCAATGTATAGTGCCGAGTTTTATCTGCTCCCAGACCCTCTTATTACCCCACAGTCCCCCCATCATCCAGTCTTTGGTAATCATGGTACTCACTTGTTTGATACTATCTCCCTTGTAGTTATTAGGTACATTCTTAGTAATAAACTTCGGTTTTGAGAATGATTTCAGAGACTTTAAATCATCTTCAGGAATCGACAGACCCAGATTCAGAATAGTGGCAAGATTGCTCATTTCACCATATTTAGGGCCATTTGCCGGAGCTAGTGGGGCCAGGTTTTCATCATCCAAAGCAAGAGCAATCCAGATGCCTGTTATGGCAAAATATTTTGTCATATCCATGCCATAGCCTCTGAAATGTGGCCCGGGCATATTCTTAAGGTTAGCGTTGTAAAGTGTAGCTATCTCATGCCAGAATACCCTTTCAAGGGTTTTACCCATAGTCTGAATTTCATTCGAGAAGGATAATTCACGCCACATAGCAAGCCCTATGAGTGTTACGCCATAATAAGTAGGAGAATTATATTCGCTGAATGTTTTGTGAGACTGATATAAACTGAAAATATCCTGTGCTTTGGCGATACCTGAGTTTTTTAGAGGTTCTATATTAAATTCCGTTCCTACATATTCCATCAGGAAAGCACTCATGATGGAAATATTGGTATAATCTGCACCAACGTTTCTTTTGAGTGCACCTTTAGCTGCATGAATAAGACCCGTTTCTATATCCTTAATGAGAGCCTGTGGCAAAAGATGCCTGAATTTGTGGCGGATAATGATT
Source organism: Cyanobium sp. NIES-981 (assembly GCA_943368815.1). Classification (GTDB taxonomy): domain Bacteria; phylum Bacteroidota; class Bacteroidia; order Cytophagales; family Spirosomataceae; genus Emticicia. Next base: position 11,030 of record CALRLS020000032.1, on the reverse strand, counting down.
AAATCACAACCTATAAATTCCCGCCAGTTCTGGTCGAATCTATCATTCTCGACAGATGTTTTCCAGATGCCATAGAGTTTGGAGTTTTCATCCTGATACTGGTTTTTCAGAATCCATTGCAGAATTGCCCCCGCTTTTTCTTTGTCTCCGGCGGCATTTCTGAATAATAAAGCCTGAGCTACACGGGTTTTGGAGCGTAAACTTGCATTATTGGTTAAAGTATTTTCGATTGCAATATCATGAGGTATTTCGCTTTCAAGGAAAGTGTCGAACAGCTTTTTCTGATAGGCTGATAGTGTCTGATAAGTGTATTTTCGGGTATATATATCATCGTTCGGTTGAGCTTTTATAGATAAAAAGCCCAAAATCCCGACTAGCATTACAAACCAAGTAATAAATTTCTTTTGCATATGAGCTTCATTTTAGCTTGAAACGTGTCTCATTCTATTTTTTTATAGGGAATACCCTTAACAGGACTACGCCATGATGGGGGATTTTCGTTTTAAATGATTGGGCAAATGTGTCCATATCTTTTTGCCTCCACACATCTCGAAACCGGAATTCCCCTTTTAATCCTATCTTGTTAAAATCAAGTGTGAAAACCTTAGGCTCTTCATTACCCCAATGAAAATAAGATTGGGGCGTTTTGCCAAAATCTGCGGTATTAAACAGACCAATGGCATAAGAACCATCTTCCATTGGCTTTTGCCAGATTTCAATGCCATTTTCATTGCCTATCAACCTTGCTGCTTTGCCCAGAGGGTCCTGATTAATCTCTATCACTTCGTCGTTTGATAGTAGATTGAGGGTAAAAGCATCTAACTGTTCAATCGGACAACCAATTAGTAAGGGTGCAGCCAATAAACTGAACATACTTACATGGCTGTATTGCTCGTCAGGGGTAAGGCGGGTATCATGCAGCACAGGGCCGATTGAAACTTTGCCGACAATCATCATATCCGGGTCTGCCCAATGCCCACGACCTGTATAGGGAGACCATTTGTCGAGCATAAAAGAAGTAAGGTAAAGGCTTGTCCAGCTATCTTTTATATCAGGCCCGGTGCGATACATATTTGAGGTACGTACCCAATCATTTACTTTTTCAAAAGGGGCATTATTAGACAGGCTAAAAACAATATCCCGACCCGATTGCTTTAATGCTTTTTGCATGCGCTCGCTTGAATTGACATCAATCCGCCAATCGTATTTCAGAAAATCAACACCCCATTCTGCCATTTGTATGGCATCGGCCTCTTCAAACCTGTATTTGGCAATTCTGTTAAAAGAGCGGCGGTTTACTATAATAGATTCGTGCGTTTCTCCACCTTTTTCAAAGTCAGAAGAGGCACCCACATACCCGGCATAGCTCGAAATATATGGTGTAGAGTATACACCGACTTTTAAACCAAGCGAATGAATATAATCAAACATTCCCTTGATGTCAGGGAATTTCTCATTTGGTTGAAGTGCATCATGCGGGCCGCTACGTTTCCCTTGCCAGGCATCGTCAATGTTTATATAAGTCCAGCCGTGGTCTTTTAAGCCTGTTTTTACCATTGCTTCTGCTGAGGCTATCACCTTTTCTCTGTCAATTCCTGCTTCCCAGGAGTTCCAGCCATTCCAGCCGATTGGTGGCGTCAGGGCAATGGTATCGCCTATTTTTATGGTCAATTCTTTGGTAGATGCACCTAACTTGTTTTTGGCTTTAAGAGTGGTTTTGTAGGTGCCTCTTTCGCTAATACTTCCGGTAATGATTCCCGTCTTTGCATCTAAGATTAATCCCTTTGGCAAGTTGGTAACAGAGAAGCTGATGGGCTTCTGCCCTGTAGCTGCAATGGTATATAAAAACGGATTGCCAGGGGTAGCCCCGAATAAGGAGGCCGAATTGATTTTTGGTTTAGCAGATATTTTTGGTGTCAGGATATACTTTTCACCTCCATTTATGACATGTTCAGGCATATTATCGCCAATCATTTCTATCTGTGCATTTATCCAGTTGCAATAGGTTCTTTTGTTATTGATACCACCAACTTTATCTGTAACTAAAAGACCTAATTGTCTGATACCGACCAGACTTAGGTCAACTTTGACAGGCTCATCTCCTATTTTCATTGCGGCACTCTCAAAGAGTACCTTGCCATCGCCCAACACATAGAAAGTTAAGGGAATCTCCTTATTACCTAAATCATCTGCGCCGATTAATGCCGAAAATCGTCTGGCTTGTCCGTTCAGCAGAAACGCTAATACACAAGGAGATTGAGCTCCCAGGCCTCTGTCGAATTTTTTCCCATTGATACGCAAAGTATCACCTGAATAGTTCTTCCTGACCGCAACAGGGCGTATTCCCTCTGAGTAAGTTTGAATCAGCAAATCATCTAACCACACTACCCTTGTACGCTGGGCAGATGTGGTCAGAGATATTATTATTAAAACAGTGGTTAGGTACTTATTAAATTTAATCATGGTTGCAATGCCTTCATTATTTTACAGGAATCATCCTCAATAGTACAACTCCGTGGTGTTTTATCTCCGTCTGAAAAGATTGGCTGACATTGCCTATATCTTTTTGTCTCCAAACATCTCTCAATCTGAATTTTCCGTTCAAGCCAATTTTACTGAAATCGAAAGTATATTTAATGGCTTGTTCATCACCCCAATGAAAATATGTTTGAGGTGTATCCCCAAAATGCGCAATATTGAAAAGCCCGATAGCATAAGAGCCATCTTCCAATGGTTTTAGCCAGATTTGCACGCCATTTTCTTCTTTTACCAGTCGTGCAGGTTTGCCTGATGGATCCTGATTTATTTCTATGACCTCGTCGTTGGTCAATAAATTAAGTGTAAAGACATCTAATTGCTCAATCGGGCAGCCAATGAGCAACGGCGCTGACAATAAGCTGAAAAGGCTCACGTGGCTGTATTGTTCATCGGGTGTCAATCGGGTAGGGTGTAGGGCTGAACCGGTCGTAACATTCCCCAGAATCATCATATCAGGGTCTAACCAATGTCCACGCCCACCAAAGGGAGCCCATTTGTCTAAAGTAAAAGCAGAGTGATGCAGGCTCAACCAACTATCCCGTATATCAGGGCCGGTTCTGAATGTATTGGTTAATCTTGCCCAATCTCCTGCATTAGAAAAAGGCGCTGAATTTGAAATGCTATAAACAATGTCTCTGCCAGCATTTTTTAAAGCATGAGACATTCTTTCGGCAGAGGGAACCTCAATTCTCCAGTCATATTTCAGATAATCCACTCCCCATTCTGCCATTTGTCGCGCATCATTCTGCTCAAATCTATACTTGCCTACATAGCGGAACGCTCTCTTATTTTTTATAATATCTTCTGTAATTTTACCGTCTTCAGTATCCGACGAACCCCCTGTATAACCTGCATAACTCGTAATCATAGGGGTAGAATAAACCCCTGCTTTTAAACCTAAGCCATGGATATAATCAATCATTTCTTTGAATCGGGGGAATTTTTCATTCGGCTGAATGGCATTAAATGTGCCACCTCTTTGCCCTTGCCAGGCGTCGTCTATATTAATGTAAGTCCAACCATGTTGGCTTAAGCCCATTTTAACCATCGCATCGGCTGAGGCTATTACTTTTTCCTGGTCAATGTTTCTGGCCCATGAATTCCAGCCGTTCCATCCAATCGGTGGGGTTAAAGCAATGGTATCACCTATTACGATTCTAAGTTCTTTTTGTGCTTCGCCGAATTTATTTTGGGCTTTCAGAATGGTCAGGTAAGTGCTTTTCTTAGCTATTTTACCTGAAATAATTCCGGTCTTTTCATCTACTGATAATCCATCAGGCAGGTTTTGAACTGAATAATAAATCGGACGCTCTCCGCTTGCTGCAATCGTATAGAGAAAAGGATTGCCGGGTCTTGCACCGAATATTTTTGCCGAGTTGATTTTAGGTTTCTTATCAGGTAGGGGAGTTAAAATATATTTTTCACCGGTATTGGGTATTGTTTGGGGTAGGGCATCATTTTTCATTAAAAATTGTGCATTCGCCCAGTTAGTATAAGTTCTGTTGACCTCCATATCAACCAATACCAGTAAGCCTACTTGTTTTATGCCATTTATGTTTACTTTCACAGCTTTAGGAGCATCTCCCCATTTCATTTCACCGCTCTTGAATAGGATTTTTTTATCGCCGATTACGTAAAACACGTGTGGTAAATTCTTTACACCCCTGTCGTCTACCCCCACCAATGCCGAGAACTCTGCGGCGTTTCCGTTCAGATAAAATGCCAGCACACTTGTAGAATTAACACCTACCCCATGCGTATAATAAGAGCCATTGATTTTCATGGAATCTCCTGCGGCATTCGTTTTAGGAAGCACAGCCGGAATTCCTTCCGAAAATGATTTGATTGGCAAATCATCTAACCAGATGCTTTTTATTTGTTGTGCAAATGCACTTGTGCTCAATAAGGCAAACACAAGTAGCATCGCTGTTGATTTTTTCATGTCAGGGTTGAATATTGGAGCCAGAGGCTCTAGGATAATCTAATGGTATGTTTAAAAGGTGTAAAACCTGTGATATACGCAGTTGGGGCATCCATAGCAGGCAGAGCTCCGCGTAACTGAATGCCTTTGTGTTCGATTTTTCCCGTTGTAAACAGGAGGGTATCGCTACCTACCGTATAAGAGCCATTCTGACCTGAGAAAAGATAGGCTTTCGAATTAGTCGGGTGGTTTGTAAGTCCTGCAAATGTGCCGCCCGGTCTGAAAATCAATTCGAGTGAAACAGGAACTCCTTCGGTTCCGGTCATATTGATTTCTACTTCAATGCCAGCACTGGTTTCCTGAATTTTCACAGTCGTATCGAGTTGTTGAATCTCGCTTTTCTTCCGGAGTGTCCGGGGCATCTTATCCAAATCTCCATCAGGCGATATTTTATCTTTGTCGAGCGGTTGGTAATAAGGTCCTTCCAGATGGTTTTTCAATACCCAGATATTCCCATCCTTTTCGATTTTTTCAGACTGAAACTGACCTTTTCCGAAGAACGAGGCGGCTACGCGCATAGCTTGCAAAACGGCACTGCCTTTATGAAAAGTAAGCCAGCCTGGGTTATTGGATAAAATAGTTGTATCCCAATTACCACGTCTGATTCTGACTACGCCAGAATAGGGAAATGCTTTCGCATAACTTGTCGGCAAAGGCTTGTCAGCGGGTAATTCTTTCCATAAAGACGGGTCTTCAAGAAAATAGTCGAGATACCCGGCCAATTGCTCTGTGGTACTGGTCTTTTCTATCTGCCGACACATGGCGGCCATTTCACCATTGTTTTTCTGAATGGCCATGTAACGATAGCAATAATAATATTTTGACATATTCCCTATCGTGCCTTTATCCTGGCGATTAGAGGCCTCAGTAACAACCTCACCATTGGGATGAACATAATAGAGGGTCATCTCAAGGTTTTTCAGAACCGGGTTTAATAGTTCAGGTTTACCAAGACCTCTCGCCACGATAATCAGGGAGCGGTTGACGATAGGGGAATAAGAATTAGTGCTTTTTTCGGTAAATTGTCCGTCCGGGTCAAGGTCTATATGTTCAGCTAACCATTGGTCAATGCGGTCTGTATAACGCTTGTCAGGAAATAACTCATTTAATTTTGTCAATGCTGCTGAAACCACCCAACGATGATTAGGGGTATGGATACCTCCTACAATCAATCCCTCGCCTGCGTTTTTTAAGAAACTCTGTAATAGACCAAGGGTCTTTTCAGCACCTTTTGTCTGTGATTGTTTCAGAAACTTGTAGGCCGGAACCATGTTCTCTAATACAAAAGCGGTATCTGGTGTTGAGTGGAAATTAGTAGCCAATAAATCAATAGTACCATCACTATGCTGAAACTTAAGCATGGCGCCCGCAGCTTCTTCTACTTCCTGCAATACTTCTTTTGATTGATAATAGGCTGATTCCGGACAGGATAGTAACATACAGGCCTTCATTATAAAACCACTGGTTGTATGCGGATTCGGTATTTCTACGTCATCCGCATATCCACCAATATATCTACTTTTTGGATTAACGACTTTCAAAGATTTAAACCGTGGCATCTGCTGGTCGTGTATTTTTATCCACTCCAGAAGCCATACCGGCTTATTCTGAATGCTTGTCTGGAAAGTACTCATCTTTAAAAACGGTACTGAACAAACTGAAAGAATACCTGTATTTACGAATGTCCGTCTATTCATGGTTTGGGTTAAATTTATAAAACTTGTTGATGAAGTGCGGATAATTAATTTATAGTTCTCTGATTTTTATACTTCTGAAATGCACTTCATCACCATGATCCTGAAGCAGAATATGTCCCGAATGGGCCTGAGCAAAGTTCGGATAAGTAATGTACTTACTTTTGGCCACCAGATTACGGAATATCTGAGAATGGCGGTCGTATTCTACCATTTTCAAATTATTGAGCCAGTGCTCTACATGCCCGTTTTTAGAGATAATTCTTAGTTTATTCCATTTTCCCGGTGGATTGATGCGTTTTTCGTTACTTCCTTCTGATAGGTTTTCGGAAGTGATGAGGTCGTATAAAGAAGCCGTTGTTCTGTTTCCATTTACTCCTGCCTTTGCATCGGGATGAACATTATCATCTAAAATCTGAAATTCAGGACCTGCCCCCGTACCTTCTTTTTTCTTAGGGTCGTCTACTACAAAGTATTTCACACCACTGTTGGCTCCAGTGGTAAGTTTGAAGTCTAATTCAAGTTCAAAATCTGAAAATTCCTGCACTGTCTCTATGTCTCCACCCTTGCGCACACTGTCTTTTTTAGAGCCCAATACTTTCATCGCACCGTCCTGAATTGCCCAGCCTGCTTTTGGGAAAGTGCTGCCATTGGCTAATTGCCAACCTTCAGAAGTTTTACCGTCCCATAATAGTCTCCATCCTTTTCTGATTTCATTTTCAGACAGTTGATTGGCTAAATAACTTACCTCCGGAGCTTCATCTCCTTTCCAGACTAGCTCTTTCAGGTTTTCGGTAGCAATTCTGATGTTTTTCCATTGTACCGTCAGGCCTTCCTGCTCAGGTTTTTTAATCTGGTGTACCTGCAAGGCAATCAGACCTTTTGCGGTTTGTGAGTCAAGAACGTTTGCACAGGGAATACCATTTATCCAGGTCTTGATAGTATTGCCAATGGCTTCTATATGATATTTATTCCATTGCCCGTTTCTAAACGCTTTTTGCCCTTCCGGATTAACCGAAAGAGGATACAACCAGCCATTTCTTGCTTCGTCATAAATGCCTCCACTCCATGCACGTGATGCCGGGTCTATTTCAACCTGATAGCCGTGTACACGTCCGTTCATGATAGCGGGGTCACTGATGCTACGAATCTGGATACCGGAGTTAAGACCTATGTCAACTTTTACATCTACTTCCAATACGAAATCTCCATATTGATTTTCAGTACAAAGAAATGTATTAGGTGTATTCAGCCGGGAAATGCCGATTATGGTTTTGTTTTCAATTTTATACTCGGCAGTTCCATTACGTTTAATCCAACCTTTCAGATCTGTTCCATTGAACAAGTCTTTCCATTGGGCTTTTGAAGCGAAACTTAGTAGTAGCATTCCGAGAAATGCTACTCTAAATGTATTTTTCATAGTGTTAGGGTTAAATAGATGGTGGTTACCTCACCCCCTAAATCCCCCTCTCCTTGAAGGAGGAGAAGGGGACTTTAAAAACTCTTCTCTTTTTTCAGGAAAAGAGTCGGGGTTAATAACCTTCGTTTTGAGTCATTTTAGGGAATGAAAGGTCAATCTCAGACTGTGGAATTGGTCTTAAATTATGTATCTCACTTATCGATTGTCCTTTTACCCAAGGATTATATTTTTTTATGCGTTCAACCAGTTTTCCGGTTCTTTTCAAATCAAACCAACGGTTGTATTCACCCATTAATTCACGGGCTCTTTCATCAAGAATCATGTCAATGCTGATGTTTGCGGCAGTTGCACGATACGAAACAGCGTCTAAAGATTTCTGGTTTTCAGGGGCGGCCGCACGCATAGGTTCTGAACCTTTTTTAGTACCTAAGGCGCGGTCAAGCACTTTGTTGTAATAGATATCTGCTGTACCTAACTTCCCGCCTTTGGCCCCTTTTACAATGGCTTCTGCGGCAATCAGATAGGCTTCGGCAGATCTGAACACACATTCATTAAATGTGCCGAAAGCATCACCATAAGGGATACCCGGCTGCCAGAATTTCCACATAAGTGGAGCCTGAACATTCAAACCTGAATTATCAATCGGGTAACCGCCGCCATATTCGAATGTATTTACAACTGCATAGTTTTTGGTTCCTCCTAAATCAACTCCTCTTTCTGCTATAGTTGTAGCAGGTTTGTTCCATGGACGGGTAACCAGAACAGTATCACCTACCGCAAAATTGATTTTCAGATTAGGATTACTCTGAGGCAGGGGTTTGTAATCTTTTACTGCCGAAAGCGCATAACCAACACTTACGAAATTATGCGCATAACGAGTATCAATTTCAGGGTCAAAAAGACGATAAGTAGCAGTATTAATCTGGTGAATCCCCTGACTACGGTTATAATCGCTGGTGCGCCCTTTACTACCTATAAAACCTTCACCACTTGGCCCGAATTTAGAGTGTAAGTCGTTTCCACCTGCTACATCCTGCGTAAACGCCGGGTCGGTTTTGTTGGTTAAAACATCGCCATTGTATTGAACTGCAAAAACAATCTCAGCATTTTTATCATTCTGTGCACCTGTATATTGGGTCAACGGATTATCGGACCTTTTCGGGAATAAATCTTTGTAACTGGCAGCTAACGGATATGCGTCAATGATTTTGTCGGCATATTGAAGTGCTGCATCAAAATCAGCGCTTGAACCACCCAAAGCATTATTGAAGTTCCAGCCTCTTGTCAGATAAACTCTTGCCAATAAAAACTGTGTTGCTCCTTTGGTAATACGGCCATAGTTTGAGGCAGTTACAGGTAATTTAGCTTCGTAATCAAGCAAATCAGCAATAATCTGTTTGTAAACCTCAGCTGATGGCGCTCTTGTGAAATCTTTTTTCGGTGTAGTGATTTCAGCCAGCGGCATCGGAATATCGCCCCATTGCTGAACCGCATAAAAGAGACACATCGCTCTTAAAAATTTAGCTTCCGCTACTCTTGTGTCTTTCAATGCAGGAGCCATGGTCGTTATAGCCTCAGAACGGGTAATAGCGGTATTTGTACGAGCTATTTCGGCATATAATAATTGCCAGAGGCTCTGGATTTCAGGCAAAGTAGCATTGAAACGGTTATCATATACATCATATAAACTCGGCGGCGTTTCTTTGCCGTTTACTGCTGAGGGATTCCAGCCTCCTTGTGCAGAAAATATATCTGTGCCATTCAGCACCATTACTCTGTTTTGATGAATGTTTCTTAATAATGGATAACATGCTCTTACCAGATCCTCAAAACCAGCTTCTGTTTTATAGTAGACATCGGTGGTCAGGGTTGATTTAGGAACCTCGTCGAGAAACGTATCTTTACAGCTCATCGAAACAAGTAATAAACCTGTGACAAGCAAAAATTTAGTTTTTGAATATATAGATTTCATTGTTTTTCGATTAAAATAATTAGAAACTAAGATTTACACCCAGACTGATTGTTACAGACGGCACATCGTCCTGATAAATCGCTGAATTGAATTCAGGGTCAAATCCAACGAATTTTGAAGTAATAACCGGGTTGGTTACCTGAGTATAAACTCTTGCATTGTAGAATCTCCATTTTTCCATCAGGCTTTTAGGCAGGTTGTAACCGAGAGTAATATCTGAAATTCTGAGGAAGCTCGCATCCTGATAGTTAATGGCATTACGATAAGGATTTGCTACGGCCACACCAAAGTAGGTGTTAGATGGATTTTCGCTTGTCCAGTAATCAAGGCCTGCCAGTTTGTTGTATCGTTGAGCCCCTATTTCTCCGAATGTACCAGACAAAGTTTTGTTATTATACAAGGTTCCGTTACGATAGTAAGCAAAGAACGATAAATCGAAATTTTTGTACTTGAAACGGTTGGTCATTCCCATAATAAAATTAGGTAATTCAGAACCCAGATAAACCCTGTCGTCTTTTCCCTCAGTAGAAGAGATAATCCCGTCGTTGTTCTGGTCTACTACACGCACAGACCCCGGCACCTGACCATATTTTGCTGCCTGATCTTTTTCGGCTGTTTGCCAGATACCATCAAATTGATAATTAAAATTGGCTCTGATTGGATAGCCCACAAAAAGGTTATTGCCTTTGTCGGCCATTTGTCCGTTACCATACAGTTCCAGAAGTTTATTATTGTTTTTAGTAAATGTCAGAGTTGTGTTCCAACTGAAATCGCTGGTTGCAATGTTGACAGTATTCAATAATATCTCAATTCCTTTATTCTGGATTTTGCCCACATTTGAAGTTACCTGCGAGAAACCGGATGTGGTTGGTATTTTTTGATCCAGAATCAAATCCTCTGTTTTTCTATCATATAATTCTATTGTTCCTGAAACCCGGTTTCTGAAAAGACCAAAGTCTAAACCAAGATTGAACTCTTTACTTCTTTCCCAACGTAAGTCTTTATTACCAAGGTTGGATGGCGCAAAGCCATAGGCAGCTGTACCGTCAAAATCATACCCCGTATTCAACAGTCCGGCTTGTGTGCTATATGGATTCACCGTTGAGTTACCCACTTCGCCATAGCTGACTCTTAGTTTCAGATTCGAAAGAACTTTGATATTCTGGATAAATGATTCATCAATCAATCTCCAGGCTAAAGCAACAGATGGGAAAAACGCCCATTTATTACCTGCTGCCAATTGAGATGCTCCGTCCGAGCGGCCTGTTACAGTCAGGAGATATTTATCTCTGAAAGTATAATTCAAACGACCCATATAAGATGATAACGAACGCTCAACCAATGAACTGCTGAACGCAGTGATAGTCCCGGTGTTGAGGGCATACCAGTCTGAATCAAAGGGTAAATCTTTTACTGCAATTGATG
>CALRLS020000031.1:0-20494 GCA_943368815.1 Cyanobium sp. NIES-981 | reverse complement strand
GTTTCATGGTCCACAATTACTTTTTCGAGACCAAACAATTGTTCGTATTTAAGGTCGTATAAATCTGCAGCATCATTCACCAAGCCCTTTTCATAAAGCAATTCTATTTTACCTTCTCCCAGGCTATCAATATTCATGGCCTTGCGATGGATAAAATGCTCTATTCGTCCTTTAATTTGTGGTGGGCAACCTTTCTCATTCGGGCAATAATGATTGGCTTCGCCTTCTTTTCTGTACAATTCCGCACCACATTCAGGGCAATGTGTCGGATACTCAATTTTGTAAGAATCAAACATGCCTCTTTTCGAAAGGTCAACACCGGTCACTTTCGGTATAATCTCACCACCTTTTTCTACGAAAACCGTATCTCCTATTCTCAAATCCAAACGTTCTATTTCATTGGCATTATGCAATGAAGCCCTTTTTACGGTAGTGCCTGATAAATGAATGCCTTTATTATTCAGTTTTTCATTATCCAATTCAGCTACCGGTGTAATAGCGCCTGTACGTCCAACCTGATAAGTTACTCCCCGCAGAATGGCAGGTTTTGACTCGGCTTTGTATTTATAAGCAATTGCCCATCGTGGGCTTTTAGCCGTAAAGCCTAATTCTTCTCTTTGCGCAAAAGAATTGAGTTTTATTACGATACCATCAGTAGCCAGAGGCAAAGAATAACGTTTGCTTTCCCATTCCTTAATATAAGCCATTACTTCGGTCATATCAGCACATCTGCGCCAGGTTTGTGATACATTAAAACCCAGTTTTTTTAATGCTATCAGGCTTTCTTCATGTGTGGCAAAAATTTCAGTATCAGCTAAAAACTGGTAAACATAGGCATCAAGACCTCTGCGAGCCACTTCTTTAGAATCCTGCAATTTGAATGTACCTGAAGCCGCGTTTCGCGGATTGGCATAACTCTCTTCACCTGCTTCCTCTGCATCTCTGTTCATTTTCTCGAATGAAGCAAAAGGCAAAAATCCCTCACCACGTATTTCAAAAACATCAGGAAGCGAAATACCTTCTTTATTATTTACCTTTAGAGGCAAGGTTCTCAATGTTTTTACATTGGTTGTAATATCATCGCCCCTTACCCCGTCGCCTCTGGTTACGCCTCTCACAAAAATTCCGTTTTCAAATGTCATCGACAACGAAATACCATCAAATTTCTGCTCGCATACATATTCATAGCTTTCGCCATTGAGGCCTTTTCTTACACGTTCATCAAAATCAATTAATTCCTGATCGCTATAGGTATTGGCTAAAGATAACATCGGATAGCGGTGTGCTACACTTGCAAAGCTTTTGGTAATTCCACCACCTACTCTATGCGTAGGAGAATCCGGTTGTTTAAAATCAGGATATTCGGCTTCAAGACCCTCTAATTCTTTCAGCAGCAAGTCAAATTCCTGGTCTGAAATCTCCGAAACACTATCTATGTAATAGCGCTCATTATAATAATTCAATTTTTCGGTTAGTTCAATAATTCTATCAGCCGGATTCATCTTGTAAATAGGTAAAATAAGGTTCGAATTGAAATTCAAATTTAGGAGAAATATTAACAAAAATGCCCACCGATGGCAGGCATTTTATGAATTGGCATATTTTAATAATATTATTACACACTCATAATGTCTCTTTCTTTATCGGCCATTAATTGTTCGGCTTTCTGAATATAGCTGTCAGTCAGTTTCTGTACTCTGTCTTCTGCTTTTTTTACTTCATCTTCCGAACCGCCATCTTTCTGAATTTTCCTTAATTCATCGTTGGCTTCCTGACGAACCTTACGGATATTAACACGGGCTACTTCAATTTCTGCCTTTACTTTCTTTACTAAATCACGGCGACGCTCTTCTGTCAATGGTGGGATATTCAAACGAATTACCTCGCCATCATTAGCAGGCGACAAGCCAAGATTTGAATTAATAATGGCACGTTCAATATCATTGATTAATTTTCTTTCAAAAGGTTTGATAGAAATCGTGCGGGCATCAGGCGTGCTTACTGACGAAACCTGATTTAAAGGTGTTGGCATACCATAGTATTCAACCATGATTCCTTCAAGCATGGTAGTGCTGGCTCTTCCTGCTCTGATTTTCGAAAGTTCAATTTGGGTATGTTTCAAAGCACGATCCATCGTGTCTTTTGACATATCAATTACAAGATCTATTTCTTCCATTGTTTATATTAAAATTGAGTGATTTAGTGAATGTGTGATTTAGTGATTATTCACTATTACTACATTCCTTAAAATCACCTAAAGTAAAATTATTCAATACTCAAATTAATAAATACAGGACTCCAAATTCTCAATCACTCATTCACTCATTCACTAAATCACTCAATCATTCATTCACTAAATCACTCAATCATTCATTCACTAAATTACTATTCACATACCAGCGTTCCGATATCCTCTCCTGTTACTACTTTCATCAGGTTTCCGGCCTGATTCATGTCAAACACTACAATCGGCATTTTGTTTTCTTTACATAAAGCAAAGGCCGTCAGGTCCATTATTTTCAGGTTTTTACTTATGGCCTCATCATAGCTTATCTGCTTATAACGGGTGGCAGTCGGGTCTTTGCGTGGGTCTGCTGTATATACCCCGTCTACGCTTGTGCCTTTCATCAATAAATCTACTCCTAATTCATTAGCTCTCAGCGCTCCACCCGAATCGGTTGAGAAATAAGGATTACCAGTACCCGCACCCAAAATAACTACTCTGCCTTTTTCGAGGTGACGAATAGCCCTGCGACGAATAAATGGTTCTGCCACCTGTTCTACCTTGATAGCAGATAATAAACGGGTACTCAACCCTGTTTTTTCTAAGGCACTTTGAATGGCCATTCCATTAATTACTGTGGCCATCATACCCATGTAGTCTCCCTGCTCACGCTCAATGCCCGAGTTCGAGCTTGCTCCACGAAAAATATTTCCTCCGCCAATAACAATCGCCACTTCACAACCTGCATCTACTACAGATTTGATTTCAATTGCATATTGAGAAAGAATATCTGAATTAATAATCTGACTCTTATCTCCACCATTCAAGGCTTCACCGCTCAATTTTAAGAGGATTCTTTTGTATTTTAGTTGGCTCATAGTTTATGATTTGCGCGTAAAATTAAATATTTGTCTCAATCAATCAAAAAAATACCCTCTTTGTTGAAAGAGGGTAGCTAATAAATATTATTCAAACTCCATAATGATATGATTCTTCTCTACGGTTTCACCCGTCTTTATCTTAATACTTTTCACAATACCATCGCCAGTGGCTTTAATGGCATTTTCCATCTTCATTGCTACCAGTATCAATAAAATATCACCTTTTTTCACTTCATCGCCTACCTGCACTTTCATTTCATAAATCAAGCCGGGCATAGGTGCTTTCAGGTCATTGAGTTTAGCAGATTTAGTGCTGCTCATACCCATTTTTTCCAATAGTAAATCAGTCCGGTCTTTCAGATTCACGGTATGAATATTATCTCCAATCTTTAATCTGAAAGTCTTTTCTGAATAATTGGCCTCCACTACTTCTACATTATACGACTTGTTGTCTTTCAGGATATGATAGTCTTTGTCTGAAATCTTTTTCAAATCCCACTCAAAAGGCTGGTTATTCAGGAATATATCTCCTTTTTCCTCCGAAATCTCTAATGTCTCCTTGTCGTTGATAATGGCCTTCAGCATATTCAGATTTTATTTTTTATTAATCAGATAAACGCCCACTAATATAATACTCATCCCGGAAAAATGTAAGATAGAAATCGGTTCACCATCCAGAAAACCCATAATAGTTGCTACTATAGGCATCAGATAGGCAACTGACGCTGCAAAAACCGGAGACGCAATTTGCAAAATATAATTGAAAATAATAGTAGCAATACCAGAATTAACTACCCCCAGAAATATAACCAATAGTAAGGCCTCCCGATTGGTTTCGTTGATTCTTGCAACAAAATCAGTTGAGAACAAAACCACCCCAGCCACAATAGCCACACCAAAGAGTGTCCATCCGGTTAATAAAACCGGATTTATAGTACTCAGGTGCTTACCCGTGATATTTACATTAAAGCCATAAATGAGGGTCGAAAGAATAACAAGTAAAGCATAAGGATTATTAAACGATAAACCGTCTTTACTACCGGAGAGAATAAGAACGATACTTCCGGTAAAGCCTAAAATCAGACCCACAGACTGCCAACGCCTGATAATCTGTTGAAAGAAGAGAGAACCTACCACCAGTACAAAAAGCGGCGTGGTTGAGTTGAGGGTGCCGATTAGTGAGCTATTCACTCTGGTACCTGCAAAAGCAAATAAAAAGGCAGGAAAAAGATAGCCTAAAAAACCGCAGGCAATAAAATATCTGGTTTTTTCTTTGGGGAAATCTTTACGTTTGCTGATTACCCATGGTAAGAAGACAAGGCCTGCTGACATGATTCTTAAAGCCCCGATTTGCACAGGTGAGAAACTATGCAGTGCTTTCTTAATGATTAAGAAAGAAGACCCCCACATGGTAGCCAAAACACATAGCAATAACCAGGCAATGAGCGTTTTATTCCGGGTAATAGTTGACCTTGTTGTATTCACTATTTATTGGTAATGTATTAATCCACACCTGCATATTCTACTTTAATCACCTGTTTCTCTAAAACGAAACCTTCATAAATGACAGGGATTTCGTTCAGAATATCCATGATTTCTGATATATCTAATGACTGCACCATTTGCATACGGTATTCCTTAAAATTGGGCAGACCCTTGAAATAATTACTGTAATGACGGCGCATTTCCAGAATACCCAGGCGCTCACCTTTCCATTTAATCGAGAAAGTCAGGTGCTTGCGGGCTGCTTCTACTCTTTGTGCAATGCCTGGCTCTGGCAGTTTTTGGCCGGTGGCAAAATAATGTTTAATCTCATTAAAAATCCATGGATAGCCGATAGCCGCACGGCCAATCATGATACCATCTACTCCGAATCGGTTGCGATATTCCAGCGCTTTTTCGGGTGAATCAATATCACCATTGCCAAAAATCGGAATTTTTATACGTGGGTTCTCCTTAATCTTCGCAATTAAAGTCCAGTCTGCATCACCTTTATACATCTGCGCACGGGTGCGACCATGCACAGTTAAAGCCTGAATACCTACATCCTGCAGACGCTCGGCTACTTCTTCTACATTTCTGGTTTCGTCATTCCAGCCCAGGCGTGTCTTTACCGTTACAGGCAAGTGAGTGGCTCGCACTACTGCGGCTGTCATTTCGGTCATTTTTGGAATATCCTGCAATAAAGCTGCGCCTGCTCCTCGGCAAGCCACGTTTTTAACCGGGCAGCCGTAATTAATATCAACCAGGTCCGGGTGAGCATTGGTGGCAATTTTTGCACATTCACCCATGGTTTCTACGTCACTGCCAAACAATTGTATACCTATCGGGCGTTCGTACTCAAAAATGTCCAGTTTCTGCACACTCTTGGCCGCATGACGAATCAATCCCTCCGAAGAAATAAACTCAGTGTACATCAAATCCGCTCCGTTCTCTTTACACACCAGCCTGAACGGCGGGTCACTGACATCCTCCATTGGTGCCAGTAAAAGCGGAAATTCTCCTAATGATATATTACCTATTTTAACCAAAATCTAAATTGAATTAGTGAATTCACAAATAAGTGAATAATTTTGTTACAAATTTACCGAATTTCAGACAAACTCTGCTATATTCAAATTAAACAGTAATTATAAAAAATAATTCCCTGATGCATTTCAAAACCAACGAAAACCCTGCAGCTTCTTCTGTTCTGATTATATTAGGCTTATTTTTAGTAAATTTTCTGTTTCTCGGAAGCGTGATTCAGATTATCGTAATGATAGCCTCCGGCGCTTCTTTACAGGATATAATTGAAAGTGGAGGCGATTTCACAAAAATGCCGAACGCCTGGCTAAGTATGATTTTAGGACAGGGTCTGGGTTCATTTGCTGGTTTTGTAGGCACAGCCTGGCTATACTGGCGTGTTATTGAGAAAAAGCAATGGAGCGACCTGAATTTCAAACCACTGCCTAAACCCCGTGTATGGTTAATGATTATCCTGATTGAAGTTACTTTCATGGGCTTCAATGGCTGGTTGCAGGAGCTTAACCAGAATTTCGTTTTTCCGGAATCTATGAAGGGCCTGGAGGAAGCACTCAAAGGCATGGAAGATAAATTAGCCGAAGCCACAAAGTTTTTCACGACTTTTACCTCTTTCTGGCAGTTTATTCTGGCCTTTATTGTAATAGCACTCATAGCCGGTGTGGGCGAAGAGCTGGTGTTCAGAGGCCTGTTGATGCGTAAATTATTTTTAGGAACCAACAATATCCATGTGGCTATCTGGCTGGCGGGCTTTATCTTTGCAGTTATCCATTTTCAGTTTTATGGCATCTTGCCTCGTATGATGTTAGGGGTATTATTTGGGTATTTTTATTACTGGACCGGGAACATCTGGGTGCCTATTGTAGCGCATATTTTTAATAATGGCATCGCCATTATTATTATATATCTCTATAACCTGAAAATTGTAAAAACCGACCTCGAAAGCATAGACCATGTGCCGATGCCTATTGTTCTTTTTTCTTTAGTGGCAACCATTGGCCTGCTGTTTTTGTTCAGAAATTATATGGAATCGCAATCTGTTGAATCGAAATCATAGCGATATGGAAAACCAAAGTAAATTTAAAATCTGGTTTAAGCGACTGGGCTGGGCAGGCTTTTTCTTTTTTCTAATCAAGGGTTTATTATGGTTAATAATCCCCTATCTGATAGCAAAGGGTTTTTTCAAGTAAGTAATCATTTTTTGAAACCAGTCAGGTATCTGGTTACCAATGTTTTATACTTTCAATGAAAATTTAGTATTTCTATTAGTATTTCCCTTTAACACCAACTTCTTCTTTGCAGACAATGAATTATTATTTTGCTTATGGGCTAAGTATTGCAACTGAAATTGATTTTCCTGAATTATTTGTTATTGAACCTACAGATACACCAGATGTAAATGTTTGTTATGGTAAAGTACCTCCACATCTTACTGAAAGACCCGAAGAACAACAGAAGGAGGTATTTATCAATGCTACAGAATTTTTTTTACCTATCAACGATATTGCTCTCTATTACGCCGCCAATGGTAATGAAGTAATTGTTGAACCTCTGCCGGAAGCTGATGAAAAAAGTGTAAGACTTTTTTTCCTCTCTAATGCAATGGCGGCCATCCTGTACCAGAGAGATTTTATTCCTTTACACGCTTCGGCTATTTTCAGCAATGATGGAGTGGCTTTATTCCTGGGTGATTCGGGCGTAGGTAAATCAACTACTGTTGCTACACTACAGACCAGAGGACACCGTATTTTTTCAGACGATATATGTGTACCAATAAAAGAAGAAAATGAGATAAAAACATTTGCCGCTTATCCCATGATGAAACTATGGAAAGATACTTTTGAAAAGGCAAATCTTGGCAAGTACGAAGAGGAAGACAGAATCAGACCCGAATTTGAAAAGTATGGAAAGTTTTTTAATGAGTCCTTCGAAACGAATGCGTATGCCATCAAACGAATTTTTATCCTTGAAAAAGACGACACTATAAAAGAACTTCAAAGTAAAGAACTAAAGGGTATTGAAGCTTTCAGGTATCTGCAATACTACGCCTATCGCCTGGCTTATATTGATGCCATGGGCAAGCGAAAAGCATACTTCGATGTATTGCTTGATTTATCAAATAATATTCCGGTTACATTAATCAGCCGACCAGAAAACAGTAACACCATTGATGAAGTGGTGCAACTGATTGAAAACAATCTGGTCTAGCTTACCAGGTTTGAGCCATGCCACTTCTGAATACCTTTACTTCTCTACCACCTGAATCATTTTTTCACCAAGCATTCGGTTCAGATATGGCAAGGTTTCATCGATACATTGTTTTTCGGATACCTCATAAATTTCCATTAGCTTTTTTATCAGTGCTTCAAAACTCATTGAATCTGCCAGCAAATGCCAGATATCTGTTCCCACGGCATTAAGACCAATAAAACTTCCATCAGCTATATTCATCATAACAGTCTCTTCTCCGATACCACTTGCCATGTACTGCTCTTCGTTACGTTTCAATTTTGAACTTAAATTAACCATACTAATGCTGAATTTCAATAATCTGTTGAGTTCTTATACCTGTTAAAATACCAGCCGCAACAATACATATATTTTTGGTATTTGTACAGCCAAATATAGATTAAAATTTTTAAATCTATTGTTTCTTAAATTAGAAACCCGTAAGATTATGCTTTGAAAAATATTAACCTTACACAATCACCATTTAACGACTTGAAAACTGCTAATTTCACTCCTGTCACTTCGAATGTCAAGGCGAAGAAGGTTTGGCATACGCCTAAACTTGAACTAATTTCAATCAATTCAAAAACAGCAAAAGGGCTTTTACCGGGTATTAAGCTCCTGGATCCTCATGATACTGCATCCTGACAAATTCATTGTCAAACTACAGTTTAAACTGAATTAATTTTATTAACTTAATCATCTTCCTTTCATGGGAGAAAACCGCCTAGCCTCAAAACTAAACCCGAAAAAAAGGTTTGGATTGCTCCGTCATTTGAGATTATTGAAATAAAATCAAGAAAAGTCATGGGCATTAATTATTTCCACGCCCTACCAAGTCCCTATTGAACTAAATTAATCATTAACTTAATCACTTACCTCATTGAAAGTAACTCATTACCTCTTTAACACAAACACTAAGAAAAAAGTGTGGGTAGCACCTGCACTGGAGTTTATTGAAATTAAATCAAAAAAACTCCCCCTAATTAAATTTCTTGACCCTCATGGCAGTTAATTAAGAATATTTTAATTATTTACACTATTTGTCTGGTTTTACACTAAAATCAGACAAATAGTTGTTTATATTCGCACCTCCTTTATCTGATTTAATAATAGAATGTTATCCATTGAATTACTCTTTTTAATTGAATGCTGCAAGGTAAGCTTGTTAAATGCACCTAATCAAACGCTTGTTCAATTAATCAGACAAAACAACATTGATTGGAAAAGAATCCAGAAAATGGTTTTGTATAATAGTATACGACCACCTATTTATGAGGCTTTTAAAGGAGTAAATCAAGCTGAAATAGACCCCGGATTCTTAACTTATCTGGCAGGTTTTGTAAAAATTCAAGCTATTCAACACCTGTTGCAAAAACAGGAATTAAATAGACTAGACGCATTTTTTGAACAAAACACTATAAAAGCCATAGCATTTAAGGGCGCTGAGTGGACTGCCTTACTATACCCTGCATCGTTCAGAGAGAGTGCTGATATTGATTATTTGATTGCAGAAAAAGATATTTTCAGAGCGCTGGATTTACTAATAAAAGACGGCTATGAAATAATAGCAACACCTGAAGCAATCGAGAAATACAAAGCGCCGGAACTTTTAAAAGCATTGTATGACTTTGGGCAGATTGAAGTAACATTATCTAAAAAAGTTAATCCCCATTTTGCAATCAGCTTAGATTTCCACTGGGATTTACTTATTCAGGCGCAAACAATCGGCTTCAAGATTGACGAATTATTTGAAGATAATTTTAGTGAGGCGGAAAAGCTGCTACTCATGATTATCATTCATAATGGTAAAAGAGAATCGTGGACAAAAATAAAATTCATCCTAGACCTTGTGCTTTTTGTTAAACGATATGGCAACGAAATTGAATGGGATTCTTTTATTGAAAAAATTGACAAGTTCGCTTTAAAGAAAAACCTATTGATGGGTTTATCAATGGTAAATATTTTTTTACCTGTAAAAGACACCATCAGTTTATCTTATCCTATTGATAAAGCCGACCCTTTTACTATTGATTTCTGGGAAAAATCTGATTCATACAAGTATAATTTCAGAACCCGGATGAGGTTTATGAGACTTACGTATAAATACCATAAAGATCTTTCTGAAACTTTTCATTACGTCGTTAATTATATCCGGTATTTATCTTATCCAAACCCCCGTGAAGAAAGATTATATACGTTTCCTAAAGAACGGACTTTTCTGAATCTCACCGGCAAAGTATTATCTTATTTCTACTTTCTCTTATTTCCCCGGAAATAGCCTTCCATATATCCCTATTTTTTGCCGTTAGTTGAGTAAATGCTGCTAATCAGCCTATTTTATTTTTTTTATCCTGAAAAGAACTATATTTTCGTTTGTCAAAATCCACCCTCAAAGTCAATCACTCAATCAAAGATTCGTAATGAAATTTATCTTTTTAGTATTTGAGAGTTTCAGGTTTGCCTCGCAGGCATTGCGGGAAAACGTGCTTCGCACAGTATTATCACTATTAGGTGTAACGGTGGGTATCTTTTCTATTATTGGTGTGTACACAATGGTAGATTCATTGGAAGCCAATATTAAGAATAGCCTCAACTCCATAGGGTCAAACGTAATCTATGTTCAGAAATGGCCATGGTTATTTAGTGACGGTGATTATCCGTGGTGGAAATACTTTATGCGGCCTGAACCTAAATACAATGAATTTAAATATTTAAGAGATAATCTTGAAAATGTGAAAGCAGGTGCAATGATGGACTTTGCGGGCGATGTAAGTTGCCGTAAAGGTAGCAATAGCATCAATGCCTTATGCCAGGGTATCACCTATGAGTTTAACGAAATTACAGAAGTTCCGATTATAAACGGACGTTATTTTGCACAACAGGAAATGGAATCCGGCAAAAACGTAGCCGTATTAGGTGCTGATATTGCCTCTGCTCTCTTCCCTGATTCTGACCCGATCGGACAAACATTTAAAATGAAAGGTCAAAATATTATAGTGATTGGCGTACAGGAAAAGAAGGGGACACCAATAGCCGATTTTGGTGGTGCTCCTGACGAAAAAGTTATTATTCCATTCTTAAGCCATAAAAGAATCTTTTCTTCCGGTGAGTTAACTGGCGACATCGTTTTTAAGGGTTATGAAACCGACGAAGGTCTTTATGAACTTGAAGGTGAAATAACGGGTTTATTACGCACCAAAAGAGGTCTGAAACCATCACAGGAAGATAGTTTTGCACTCAACCGTCCGGAGGCCGCAGCCGCAGCCCTTGGTCAGTTATTCAGTACTTTGCGTGCCAGTGGTTTTGTGATAGGCTTGTTTTCATTGCTGATTGGTGGTTTTGGTATTGCCAATATCATGTTCGTGTCGGTAAAAGAACGTACCAATATCATAGGTATTCAGAAATCGCTTGGGGCTAAAAACTATTTCATTCTGTTCCAGTTTTTATTTGAATCTGTTTTTCTTTGCATATTCGGAGGTCTGGGTGGAATACTACTCGTGTATCTGTTAAGTTTCTTACCGCTGGGTTCGTTAGATATTGTACTCAGCTATGGCAATATCGTTTTCGGGCTGACAATTGCCAGCATCATTGGTATCGTTTCAGGTATTATTCCAGCCTGGCAGGCTGCACGTTTAGACCCTGTAACTGCCATCAGAAGTAAATAAATAGTAAATTTCTAATACTGTATCAGGCGATTGAGTAATTTTGCACTTTCAACGAAATTACTCAATTGCCTGATGGCTATTATTCTAAGTATTGAAACTTCTACCAAAGGTTGTTCAACCGCTATTCATCAAGGCTCTCAATTGGTAGCGCTGAGCGAGTTATTCCATGAAAAATCTTCGTCGGGAATGCTCACTACTTTAATTCAGCATGTCATAAAAGTTTCCGGTCTTGATTTCTCCGATATTGATGCCATTGCCGTTGCCAAAGGCCCCGGTTCTTATACTGGTCTGCGTATTGGTGTTTCTACAGCCAAAGGGCTGTGTTTCACGCTCGATAAACCCTTAATTGCCATAAATACCCTGCAGGCATTAGCGTGGCAGGTATATAGCCACTCAAAATATGAAAGCACGGCAGAAACAGCTGTAGCGCCATTGCTTTGCCCCATGCTCGATGCGCGCCGTATGGAAGTCTATTGTGCCTTGTATAATGCAGATAATCTGGAACTGGTCTCCGCTACCGAAGCTAAAATCATTGAGGAAAACTCATTTGCAGAAATACTGGAAAAGCAGCGAATCTTATTCTTTGGGGATGGTGCAGCTAAGTGCAGGGCAATTTTAGGCACAAACCCTAATGCTGTCTTTTTAAAAGAAAGCATCAATCCTTCAGCTAAAAGCATTGGTGTTCTGGCCTATGATGCCTACGAAAATAATCAATTTGAAAATGTAGCAGATTTTGAGCCGTATTATCTGAAGGAGTTTATGACAACTGCAGCTAAGAAGGCTTAGAACTTAGTGTGGCACGCTTATACTCGTCCGAAAAAGGGCCGGCCACCGCGTGGGTGTCACACTTAAGCACCAGGGAATAAAAGATAAATTGCATTATTATTATACCAAAAATAAGCGTGCCACGCCCTTATTCTTCCGAGTATAGGCGTGGCACGCTGGCTATTAAATCTTACTTCCCTCCTTTCAGAATCGACTGATATCTAGGTATATCTTTAAACAGCGTCAAGGCTTCCTGCACTTCTTTATCACGATCGAATGAAACAAATTTCATGGCTTTCTGATAATAGTAGCGGCTTAAAATTTCTGCTTCCAATTGTTCTTTTATGTCAGCTTTGTGCTTCACTAAATCCTGTTGTTTGCTAATGTTTATTTTCTCTCTCA
This sequence comes from Cyanobium sp. NIES-981, assembly GCA_943368815.1. Classification (GTDB taxonomy): domain Bacteria; phylum Bacteroidota; class Bacteroidia; order Cytophagales; family Spirosomataceae; genus Emticicia. The sequence continues at coordinate 7,802 of CALRLS020000031.1, read as the reverse complement.
ACAATTTCAGGTTTTCCTGCACGGCATCCAGACTATTTTCTTTTTTAGCCGATGCTTCCAGATTATCTATACTCTTTTCCATTGAGGTTGAGTAAGTAAATTCTCTGGTTTTCAACCAGGCTATAAAGTTCTGATAATCTGCATCTTTCAGCGAAAACTTCTCCTGTGGTTTTTCGTTTACGTGCTCAAAATAGTATTTGGTGGCATAATCAAAAATCACATTTTTTGCCAGTAGATTCGCTGTGACAGAAGCCATCGGAGGCACCTCTGTTTTAATATCCGGGTCAACGCCACCACCATCATATACTGTACGCCCATTTTTAGTTTTAAAGGCTGTTTTCAATGAATCAGGAACCTTACCAACACTTCCATCAGGGTTTCTGTGGCTATAATCCAATGCCTGAATACAACGCCCGCTCGGAATATAATACTTGGCGGTAGTGATTTTCATTTTGGTACCATAAGTCAGGTCACGTGTTGTTTGCACTAATCCTTTACCGAATGATCGTTGACCGATGATTACCGCGCGGTCATAGTCCTGCAAAGTACCGCTGACAATTTCAGAGGCGGAGGCGCTTGAACTATTCACGAGTACCACAATCGGAATCTCGGTATCCATCGGATTCTCCATCGACATAAACTTCTTATTCCAGTCGGCTACCTTTCCTCTTGTTTCTACAATTAACTGGTCTTTTGGTAAGAAGATATTACAGATTTCAACCGACATATTCAATAAACCACCGGGATTGCCTCTCAGATCAAAAATCAGTTTTTTCATTCCCTGTGCTTTCAGCTCACTGAAAGCAGATTTCACTTCTTTAGCTGCAGAAGCAGTAAAGTCGTTCAGTTGAATATAGCCAACTTCATCGTTTACCATGCCTGAATGCGGCACGTTCAACGTCTTTACTATATCTCTACCCACGGTCAATTCTAAAGGAGAATTCTGTCCGTAGCGTTTAATCTGCATCTTAACGGTAGTTCCGGTCTGGCCTTTTAACAAACGCCCCATATCTACTCCTTTACGGGTCACTACGTCTACACCGTCTACTTTCAGTATTTCATCACCGATTTTCATTCCGGCTTTATCGGCAGGTGAACCCTCGTAAATCATTACTACAAGGTGCTTGTTGTTCTGATGCGACACCGTAGCCCCGATACCATTATATTTCCCGGTTGCCATCGTCATGTAATCTTCAATGTCATCCTCCGGGAAGAAATTGGTATATGGGTCTAGTTGTTTCAACATCGACTCAATACTCAATCTCATGGCTTTGTTCGGATTGATTTCGTCTACATAATAGGCGTTCAGTTCTTTGAACATCGTAGCGAAAATATCAAGGTTCTTCGCTATTTCGAAATAGCGGTCGTCATATTTAAACGCCACAAAAGGAATAGCGAGAATAATGAGAATGATGATGGAAAACTTACGGATACGTTTCATTTCTTTTCTATTAAATATTTTTTTATCACATTGAGAGCACTTTCAGCAATCAAAAACACAATTATTACAAATTAACGCAAAAACACCCCCAAAAGGTATTTGATTGTGATAGAAGGCAAATCAAGGTGTCTGTTTGCCATAAGTTTTCGCCTGAAAACTGAGCTTCTTTTTAGGAGAAGACTGCCTTTTTACGATATACAAGTTATCGAAATCGCTCTCTTTGAGATCTTTGGTAAGGGTGTCTTTTTCGTACAGTCCGTTAGCAATATGACGTACGGTATTACTATGCCCTACTATCAGTATATTTTTACCTTCTATTTTCTTTAAATCTTCAATAAACGGCTTCTGATTTCTGGGGTCATAATTCTGAACGGTCAATTGCAGGGCATCAGCCAATGGCTTGCCTGTATGGGTTGTTCTTAAATATCTGGTAGTATAAACCGCCGAGATTTTCTTGTCAGCCAATAGTTTTTTGAGTGTTTCAGCTCTTTCCTTTCCGTCAGCACTTAACTCAGGGTCAGAAGACGTAGTATCGACCTTTTCTCCGTGACGTACAATGTAATAGGTTGAGGAAACAGGACGACTACAAGCAGATAAAACCACTAAGCAAAAGAATAAATAAAAATAGTTTTTCATAAAATAATCTGGTGATTCTATTGGTGTATGTTTATTGTCTTTTCAGGATAAAAAATATGGATAATTTATGTGTATTCTGCTAATAATCATTAGCTTATTAATTTCGATTTGTAGATAAAAAATCGTAACTTTACAACTAAATTATGTTAATTATTGATGAATATCAAGTATGTCTTTCAGGATGTATTTAATTCACTGATAGTCAATGGTTTAGAAAACACAAATTATGACAGAAAATCAAGAAAACAAAGAGCCACAAAACTCAAGAGAAAATTACGGAGCGGATAATATTCAGGTACTGGAAGGATTAGAGGCAGTACGAAAACGCCCGGCCATGTATATCGGTGATATTGGGGTTAAAGGGCTTCATCACTTAATCTGGGAAGTAGTTGATAATTCGATAGATGAAGCACTTGCAGGTCATTGTGATACGATTCAGGTAACTATTAACGAGGATAATTCTGTAACAGTAAAAGACAACGGGCGTGGGATTCCGACAGGAATCAATACAAAAGAACAGAAGTCGGCATTGGAGATTGTAATGACGGTATTGCACGCAGGTGGAAAGTTCGATAAAGATACCTATAAAGTTTCCGGAGGTCTGCATGGTGTGGGGGTGTCCTGCGTAAATGCCCTTTCTACACATCTTCATGTTGAGGTACACCGCGAAGGAAAAATATTTGAGCAGGAATATAGCATTGGTAAGCCTCTGTATACTGTTCGTGAAGTCGGAGTGGCGGAAGATACAGGTACGACGGTTACTTTTAAGCCCGATGACACCATTTTTACTACTACTGAATATAAATATGAAACAGTAGCCAATCGTCTTCGTGAGTTATCATTCCTGAACAAAGGAATTACGATTGTATTAACTGATACAAGAGAGAAAGACGAAGAGGGCAATAATAAGAGCGATATTTTCTTTTCAACAGGCGGGCTTGCTGAATTTGTTTCATACATTGACTCTGGTCGTGAAAGACTGATTCCTGAGCCGATGTTTATGGAAGGCAACAAAGACGGTATTCCTGTTGATGTAGCCATGCTTTATAATACCAGCTATAGTGAAAACGTATCGTCTTTCGTAAACAATATCAATACCCACGAAGGTGGTACGCACGTTTCAGGTTTCCGTATGGCGCTTACGCGTACATTGAAAAGCTATGCTGAAAAGTCGGGTATTCTTACCAAAGAAAAAATTGAAATCAGTGGTGATGATTTCCGTGAGGGTCTTACCGCCGTTATTTCGGTAAAAGTGCAGGAGCCTCAGTTTGAAGGACAAACCAAAACCAAACTGGGTAATAGTGAGGTGACATCGGCCGTGAGTTCATGCGTATCTGAAATGCTTGAGAACTATCTGGAAGAACACCCAAAAGAAGCACGTATTATTGTTGATAAAGTAGTATTAGCCGCTAAAGCGCGTATTGCTGCACGCAAAGCCCGTGAGATGGTACAACGTAAGAATGTACTGATAGGTACTGGTCTGCCGGGTAAACTGGCTGACTGCTCAGAATCTGACCCGGCGCTTTGTGAAGTATACCTGGTTGAGGGAGATAGTGCAGGCGGTAGTGCCAAACAGGGAAGAAATCGTGCGTTTCAGGCAATATTGCCTTTGAGAGGTAAGATTCTGAACGTAGAGAAAGCACAGGAATACCGTATCTATGAAAACGAAGAAATAAAAAATATCTTTACAGCACTAGGTGTGCAGATTGGTAAAGATGGTGACGAAAGAGCTCTGAATACAGACAAGCTGCGTTATCATAAAATCATTATCATGACCGATGCTGATATTGACGGCAGCCATATCCGTACTTTGATTCTGACGTTCTTCTACCGATACATGAAAGAATTGATTGAGAATGGCTATATCTACATTGCACAACCACCTTTATACCTGATTAAAAAAGGCAAAGACGAAGTATATTGCTGGACAGAAGAACAACGTGCAGCTGCCGTAACGCGTTTAGCTGCGGGCGGTCGTGAAGATAACGTCGGAATTCAGCGTTATAAAGGTTTAGGAGAGATGAACCCTGAGCAACTATGGGAAACTACCATGCGCCCTGAAAAACGCACCCTGAAACAGGTTACGATTGATTCGGCAGCAGAAGCAGACCACTTGTTCTCAATGCTGATGGGTGACGAAGTAGCCCCTCGCCGTGATTTCATCGAAAGAAATGCCAAGTATGCCAGAGTTGATATTTAAGAATTGAGTGATTTAGCGAATGAGTGATTGAGTGATTGAGTGATTATTTTTTAATTGCTAACTCACAATCACTCATTCACCAATCACTCAATTATTTCCTCCACCCCATTGGTAATAGCCACTTTGTAAGAAACTAATTTCTGTCCGAATTCTGCTTCATAAGCTTTGCTTATTTCAGCCAGAAACTCGTCTACAGCTTCATTTTTTACCAAATTGATGGTGCAACCGCCAAAGCCGCCACCCATCATTCTTGCGCCTGCTACGGCTTCGTTATCAATTGTTTGCTCTACAAGAAAATCTAATTCGGGGCAACTTACTTCATATAATTCGCTCAGTCCCTCATGCGTTTCATACATCTTCTCTCCGAAGCTGATGAAATCATTATTCAACAAATCATTACAGGCGGTTTCTACCCGGTTGATTTCTTCAACTACATACTTGCAACGATTATATACTATCTGGGGTAGTTTGTCCGTCTGACTACGGAGCATTGCCATAGATACATCTCTCAGACTCTCCACCTGTGGAAAAGCACTCTGCAGAATACTGATTCCCTCTTCACATTCGGCTCTGCGCTTATTATATTCAGTATCTCCCAGATTATGCTTCACACCGGTATTACACAGTATAATGGCATATTCACTTGTATTAAACGGAAAATATTCGTAGCTCAAATCACGGCAATCAAGCCTGATAACCGATTTTTCTTTCCCGTGGATAGATGCAAACATATCCATGATACCGCAATTTACCCCTGCAAAATTATGCTCAGCCTGTTGGGCCGTCAGGGCCAAATCAATGCTTGAAAGTTCAAAGCCATATAATTGGTTTATCGCAAAGCCAATACCGCTCTCTACTGCTGCAGAAGAAGACAAGCCTGCACCCAAAGGTACATCCCCGCCAAATACAACATTAAAACCTTTTGTAAGTTTATCGCTGGTTCTGGTCATTTCTGCCACCATGCCAACAAGGAAATTTGCCCAGCCTTTATCCGATTTATTGACATTATCTAAAGAGAACTCATACGCCTCATCTAAATCATAAGCAAAGAGGCTGATTTTTCTATCATCTCTTTTAGAAGCGGCAAAATAGATGGCTTTGTCGATGGCTGCAGGTAGCACAAAACCATCATTATAATCAGTATGTTCGCCAATCAGGTTAATGCGCCCGGGGGCACGCACAATTATATCTGCTGTCTGATTAAATAGCGCTGAAAACTTCTGCCTGATACTTTCTGAATACATTATTTGGTTTCTTCTTCTATTGGTGTTTCTTGTTCTGTTGTCAGGGTTTCTGCCTGGCTCTTTGTTTCTTCCTGCGGGAACAAATTTATATCCTCCATTTCATTTTCTTCTATTTCAAAAAACATTTTATGAATATCAATAGGCTGGTCATCAGGGCTAAGTGAACATATCACTTTGGTGTATGACCCGTCTTCCTGCAATTCATAGGCGTTTACGTTATCATGAAGGTTAAAGGCCAGAATATGAATCGCATGTCTTTTTACCTCATCATCTACCAGTTCGAACATTGATTCGATACGTTTATCAAAACTGCGCACCATAATATCGGCACTACTACCATACAATTTCGGTTCATTATTGTTATGAAAATAAAAAATACGTGCATGCTCCAGGAATAAACCAACAACAGAACGCACGGTAATATTCTCGCTAAGATTTTGTCGTCCCGGTCTTAAACAGCAGATACCTCTTACTATCAACTTGATTTTTACACCTGCTTGCGAAGCCTTATATAATTCATCAATAATATAACGGTCTTCTACTGAATTCAGCTTGATGCAGATACCGCTTGGTAAGCCTTTCTGCGCATTTTCAGCCTCGTTTCGTATTAATTCTATCAGTCGCTTCCTCATATCTCTCGGAGATGTAATCAGATACTGGTAGCTGGCAGGTTGAGAGTGCCCGGTAATAACATTAAAAAACTCTGAAATATCCTTCGTATAAGTCGGATTAGTGGTCAATAAACCAATATCAGTATATAGTCTTGAAGTATCCTCATTATAATTGCCACTGGCTAAGTGAGCATACTGTATTACTTTATTGCCTTCTTTACGCACAATCAGCATCAGTTTGGTATGCGTTTTATACCAACCAATACCATAAATCACGAAACATCCTGCCCTTTGCAGGCGTTCGGCTTCTCTGATATTGTTTTCTTCATCAAAACGAGCCTTAATCTCAAATAATACCGACACGTGCTTGCCATTTTCGGCAGCTTTCAACAAAGCCTGTGTTACGCGTGACCTCTTGGCCAAACGATAAATGGTCAGTTTTATTGCCAATACATCAGGGTCCTCAGATGCTTTTTCAAGCAATTGTAATACAGGTTCAAAATTGTTATAGGGGTGATGAAGCAATAAATCTTTCTCCCTCACCACTTCAAAAATATCTACGTGCTTCTCCTTCAACCTTAAAGGTTGCACAGGTGGGTGAATCGGCTCCAGCTCTTCCAGAAATTCCGGATGGCGGATAATCTGCCACAAGCAGGTATAATCAATCAGGTATTCATCGATAAAAATATTGTATTTATCAATCTCCCAGCGTTTTTGAAGGATATTCACCAGCCACTCATTCGCATTGGCTTCAATCTCCATATATACTACCCTACCCAACCGACGGCTTTTGATTTTCTGCTTGATTTCATCTACAAAATCAGATTCAATATCATCCGATTCCTCCAGGGTAAAATCACCGTTCCTGACTATTCTGAACAGGCTGACAGACTGAATCTCAACGTTCCGGTAAAGTTTCTTCATTTCATGACGCACTATCTCTTCAATAGGCAGAAACAATATTTCGTCGCCTCTCTCAATGGTAAAGAATCTTGGCAGATTACCGGGTATCTGAACAAAGGAGATTTTCTTGGTTTCGCTGTCTTCTGAAAAAAGCGTTGAACGGCTTGAATCAGTAACTACCCCGAAAATCAATGTTTTAGCTATCAGCACCGGAAAGGCATGAGTGTGATCGAAGAGCATCGGCGTAAGCATCGGATAGATTGTATTATCAAAATAATCTATCGCTTCTCCTAATTCACTCTGGCTGAGGTCGTTGATTTTAACTAGCTGGAATTTGTGATTTTTAAACAGTGGTGTTAATTCTTCTTCAAAAACCCTGTCCTGCTCCTGACAAAACTGTCTGACAGCCGATAATAAAGCTTTACGAAAAGGGATTTCACGCAGGCCTGAATAATCAATACGCTCTTTATTATAATCTAAATAATTATATAAGCTGCCCAGACGAACGGTAAAGAATTCATCAAGGTTTGAAGAGGTGATGGCAAGGAATTTAAGACGTTCAAACAGATTCAGGTTTTTCTCTCTTGCCTGGTCTAATACACGTTCGTTGAATTTTAGCCAGCTTAAATCACGACTGATATAATTTGATTGCTCTATACTATCGGCGTATCGGCTTATTTTTGATTCCGGTACAGCGCTGCTTTTATCTTCGCTTTTTGAGGGAGTGACCAATCCGTTTAAAAATGAAAAAAGGCTACCTTTTGAGC
>CALRLS020000030.1:0-20594 GCA_943368815.1 Cyanobium sp. NIES-981 | reverse complement strand
AGTGCATTAAAAGCACTGGCTAATGAAGAAACTGTATAAGTACCCGGGCTAACTACTTCTCCTACAATCGTAACCTTTATACTTCTTACGTCACCAAGTGTTACATCAACAGACAAAGTTCCGTTTTTTAATCCTGCAAAGATACTTTTCAGGCGTTCAGTAATTTTAGTTTTTGCTTGTTCAATGGTATTACCATTTAAATAAATAGGAGCGAGGTTCTCAAGTTTTATTGTACCCTCAGGAGAGATTTTGGTATCATAATGCTGATAAGCATAGCCTGTTATGTCAATTTTAAGCTCATCGTCCGGGCCAAGCAGATAATTTTTCGGAGTAGCAATTCTTAAATTAGGCTCAAAAGTAAGGTTCTTATTATTAAATAATTGTCTTCCAAAAGTCTCCAGTTTTTTTCCTACTTCCTGATTATCTGATACAGCAATTGGGGTTCTTTCTGCTACTTCTCCTATTTGCTCGCGAGCTACTTTATCCGGTTGGATTGTCGAGGTTCCACTTCCTTTAATTTCCGATGTGTTAGTTTTAAGCCGATTGATTCGTTCTCTTATTTTGGCGATATCGGTGGGAGTGTATCCATTTGCCAGGGCAGCGGCCTCAATCTGTGCCTCTGAGAGGCCTCTTGTTTCGGCTTCTTTTAAGAAACTTTCAATTTGTTTGTCTGAAATATTATCAACACTAGGGCGTACTTGCGCAAATGATACTCCAACAATTCCGAATATTAGTATGAAAATGAATCTATAGGTGATTTTGAGAGAATGCATGGCTTAGATTTATATACTTACTATTTTACATAATATATGCAAATTTAAGTAAATCTGATTAAAGAGGCAAGGTTTAAAATATTAACTTTATGAGTACTGGACCATTGTAAACCGGGACTTAAATCAGATTTAACAGATATTGACCATAACCGCTTTTTATTAAAGGTTCAGCGATTTTGCTTAAATGCGTAGCATCAATAAAGCCCATCCGATAGGCTACTTCTTCAATACAACCTATTTTAAGTCCTTGTCGTTCTTCAATAACCTGAACGAACTGCGCTGCTTGCATAAGAGAGGCAAAAGTACCTGTATCCAGCCAGGCAGTACCTCTATTCATAATTCCAACACTTAGATTGCCGTTTTCAAGATATTGCCTGTTAATATCGGTTATTTCTAACTCACCACGAGGAGAAGGCTTAATGTTTTTAGCAATCTCAACTACGTTATTATCATAAAAATACAAACCGGGAACGGCAAAATTAGATTTAGGATTCTTAGGTTTTTCTTCAATTGAAATCGCTTTCCTATTTTCATCGAACTCTACAACACCGTATCTTTCAGGGTCCTGAACCTGATAAGCGAATACGATACCACCACTTGGGTCTGTGCTATTCTGAAGTAATTTACTCAGACCACTTCCATAGAAAATATTATCACCCAATACTAAAGCCACACTATCATTACCAATGAAATCAGCACCTATAATAAACGCCTGAGCGAGGCCGTCAGGGCTGGGTTGCTCGGCATAGGTAAACTGGCAGCCTATTCTGCTTCCATCGCCTAATAACTTTTTAAAATGCGGCAAATCGTGTGGAGTAGAAATAATCAGAATTTCTCTGATTCCTGCCAGCATTAATATAGATAGTGGATAATAAATCATAGGTTTATCATACACCGGCATTAATTGTTTACTAACAGCAAGAGTAAGTGGGTGAAGACGGGTACCGGAACCTCCAGCGAGAATTATTCCTTTCATTAGATTAAATAGAAAAACAAAGTAAAAAAATATTTTAAGAGTCGATTCTGAAAAATTGACTTAAATTTATTTCAATAAAAATCGTGCCGTTTGCCGCAAGTTATATCATTTGATGTTAATGTTATAATAAAGCATAATAAAATTTTTGAATTCTTTATTAACTGGTAAATTGTACTATTCTAATACAGGAGGTAGACAAGAATATTTATAAGTAGAGGCTTTAAAAGTCTCTGCTGAAAATTTTAATAAATATTTAAGGGAGTACCATGTTCTAAATCTACAGTACTTGTTTTCCCTAATAAGCCTTCATAGTATTTTGGGGGCATACCATCACCGGGGCGTATTACTCTTATATTATCTTCTGTGAAGGTTTCTCCTGCTTTAATATCTTTCACCACATAAATAGAGCGCTTGAATAAAAGACTCTTCTTTTCAGAATCCTGTACGCCATATTGTATTGTTCCCAGCGATTGCCAGGCACGCTCGGTCTCAATTACTAAAGATTTAAGTTCGTCCGGTTCTAAAGAGAAAGCCGAATCTACACCCCCTTCAGCACGACTCAGGCAAAAATGCTTTTCTATAACCGTAGCACCTAAGGTAACTGCAGCGCAAGGTACACCGATACCCATGGTATGGTCACTCAGGCCGATTTCACATTGAAACAGCTCTCGCATGTGTGGAATCGTACGCACGTTAGAATTCTCTGGGTTAGCCGGATAATTACTGGTGCATTTTAATAGTACTAAGTCTTTGCACCCGTTTTCTTTTAATACAGCTACAGCCTCATCTAAATTAGAGAGAGTACTAGCCCCTGTTGACATAATAATCGGCTTACCGGTTTTTGCCACTTTCTTTAATAATGGGAAATGGTTATTTTCAAACGAAGCTATCTTATGTGCGGGTGCACCAAGGTTTTCCAGAAAATCTACTGCAGTATCATCAAATGGGGTTGAAAAACAGATAATATCATTGTCAGCAGCACATTTAAACATGGCTTCGTGCCATTCCCATGGGGTATGAGCCTCCTGGTATAATTCATACAGATTCCTGTTTTTCCATAAAGAAGTATCGTCTTTTATATCAAAAAGCCCACCTCTCTGGTTAATAGTAATAGTATCTGCCGTATAAGTTTGCAGTTTTAAGGCGTCTGCCCCACATTTAGCGGCCGTTTCAATAATCTTTAATGCTCTTTCTAACGAGTGATTATGATTACCACTCATTTCGGCAATAATAAAAGGTTTATGGTTTTGTCCAATAGTGTAATTCCCTATTTTCATTGTTTGCGGTTGGTATATAGTACTGTTTCTACCCCCTGGTAATCTAAATGTTTGTCAAAAGAAAAACCTGCTTTATTAAAAGCCCCGATTGAACCTATATTCCCGGCTTTTATATAAGCTTGTATGGTATAATACGGGTATTCTTTAAAAAAATAAACAGAGGCCAATTCTACTATTTTAGCGGCTAATTTCTTGCCTCTATAGTTTGCATCTAATGATATGCCAATAATGCTTGTTTGATCCACCCCATTGTTCTCAAATCTTACCTGTCCTATTGGTACCTGCTGAGCATCCTCAAAAACCAGCATCAAACAATTTGCATCTGCTATTTTTTTATGAAACCATTTTTGATGATTCTCAAAAACTATAGGTTCGCTATTAAAAGACTGCTTTCTCACTTCCTCATTATTAGTCCAGTCAAAATAAAGCATCAAATCATTTTCATCGGCTTTTCTGATATTGATTGGATTAAATTTCGAATGAATCAATACATCTATGAATTTACCCTGAAACAAGCAATGTCCGGGAAGCCTGGCTTCCTGCCGGTAATCACTTTTTTCAATGGCCTTATATAAATGTGGCCTTAAATTGAAGGCGTAAGTATAGATTTTGTGTAAGTTAAGATCTTCAAAGGCTGCTTTCTCTATTAAACTCAGGTAGGTTTGCCAATGAAACTCAAAGAATTCTTTCTCTAATGCAGTATTCATTATAAATGAGATTTCTGCATGTTTGTCAATCCAGTTAATGTGTACCAAACCTCCATAACCGATACAAGTATTATTTTCTAAGTACGAAAATAGTAATTGATTTGGTTTGTCTTGTTCAAATAGCCGGGCAACAACATTGCTGAAATACCATTCCTGTTGTTCAGCATTAAGAGGATGGGCTTGTCTTAAGTGATAGATTTGCTCATTTCGCCATTGCATGATAGCCAACTTGTCTTCATCTCGTATCGGAACAATGGAGTATTTGTCAGAACTGAATATTTGTGTACCTAAGCAAGAATATCTTCTCATTGGTTCATTAATCTAAATTTCATCTCCGCCAGTTTCCAGTCAGTTTCATTGTCAATATCCTGTGCTTCTAATTCACTAAGCTCTATTGCCCCTGAATTGGGTGTCAATAACTGTTTCGTTTGTAAAAAAGTATTTACATTGAAAAAATAGAATTGACCCACATCATGAAAGGTTTTTGGTAAATCTTGCGATCTGGTTAGTGCATTCTCTGGTGCTACCCATCTGACTTTATCATTTTCCACGTAAAATGCCCTTTGGATTGGAAACGAAAAAGGCTGTATCGGTAAAACCGTATCAAAGTTTCTATCAATTAACAATTGATAGGCATCTTTCAATTTCTGCGCTGTCACGAATGGAGCAGTAGGGTAGATGCAACAGGCATATTGAAAGCTCTTATTAAGAGCTTTATAATTCTCTAATACTTCGGCTAATACAGATGCGGTCGTAGCATAATCGTTGGAATTATCTGCCGAACGAAAAAAAGGCATGCTTGCGCCACGATATTTACTTACTATAGCAATTTCTTCATCGTCGGTTGATACCATTACCTCATCAAACAATTGGCTATCAAACGCTGCTTTTATTGAATAAGCAATGATGGGTTGCCCACAAAAATCCTTTATGTTTTTTCGGGGAATCCGCTTGCTACCTCCACGGGCCGGAATGATTGCTATATTGCTCATAGGTAACCTACTTAATTTTTTTGCATCAGAAACCACGTGATGTCATCCTGTGGGAAAGCCGGGTCTCTTTTGTAGACAAAGCCATAATCGATTAATTTTAAATCAGGATATTTTTCAAGCATTTCTCCGGCAAAATCACGTTTGAATAGTCGGTCACTGTGACCTCTGTAACTGATAGTAACCGGAGATGGATTATAGTATTCGCAAACCAATATATACTTGTCTGAAGCATCATACAATTTCTGATAGATAACAGGAAGCATTTCCGGATTGATATGAATCAATACGCCTTTTATCAGGGATACCTCAAATTTCTCTGCACTTTCATAGTCGAAAATTGAACCATGAAATATATTCTCACTACCAATCACACTACCTAATTCTTTGGCCGCTTCTGCATTGATTTCAATACCTCCCAGCGTGATTTCAGGGAAAAGCGCTTTAATGGCTTTCAGATTCATACCAATATTAGCCCCAAACTCAATCAATGATTGTGGCCTGCCAGCCTGATGTAAAGCTTTAACAAAAAAATTCAGGTTAGAGGCAAGGTATTCAGCACTTTGATTGCGATTAATATATTCATTGCCGAAGTCTCCTGCCCAGAACTCTTCTTGAGGTGTGCTATATTTTTTCTCTTCCAATTTTATTCAGATTTTAAAAAATGAATGATTCTCTCAATTACATATGCCTGCTCTTCATCTGTAAGGGTAGGATACATAGGTAAACTGATACAATGTCTATAATATTCTTCTGCCATAGGCTGGTCGCCCTCTTTTGACCCCAATTCACGATAATAAGGCATCAGATGGGTAGGAATGTAATGAATCTGTGCAAAAATGTTATTCTCTCTGAGGTAATTATATAATCCAAGTCTGTTCTCTACCTCAATAACATATAAATGATAGGCATGCCCTTCGATATCGCCTGATTGACCTTTGATACCACTGATGTCTTTAAATGCCTGATAGTAACGGGCAGCAATGGCTCTTCGTCTGACTAAGCCCTCATCGGCTCTTTTCAATTGACTATCGCCCAGGGCTGCCTGAAAATCAGTTATCCGGTAATTAAAGCCCAACGTTTGCATTTCCATATACCAACCCGGATATTTATCAATTCCACCTGCCAACTCAATGCTATTGGTATATTGATTCTCCATTCTTGTGATACCGTGAGTTCTTAGTTGAAGCAAATTCTGGTAAAGTCTTTCGTCATTGGTGGTTATCATCCCACCCTCGCCACTGGCAATATGTTTCACAGGATGAAAAGAGAATATAGCCAGATCGGCAAATTTGCTATTGCCACACCATTGTTGTTCTCCGGTTGAATCTATGAAATATCCTCCGGGTGCATGGCAGGCATCCTCAATTATCCAAAGATTATGTTCGTCGGCCAGTTTTCGGAATTCTTCCAGATTGACTGCTCTTCCTGCAAAATCGACCGGGATAATTCCGGTATAAGTGCCTTTAGGAGAGCTTTCCAGTAATTTCTTCACCGAATTAATATCCAGTAAATAGGTGTCGGGGTCAATATCACCAAAAACTACTTCGCCATCACAATACCTGACACAATTGGCTGATGCCGCAAAAGTAATGGGTGTCGTAATTACTTTGTCACCTTTTTTTACGCCTAAAGCCAGAGTGCAAAGATGTAAAGCGGCTGTGCCATTAGCTACAGCCACAGCATATTTAGCCCCGATATATCCGGCAAAATTATCTTCAAATTCCTTTATTCTGGGGCCTTGTGTTAAAAAAGGACTTTTAAGGGTTTCAATCACAACTGCTATGTCTTCATCAGTAATGTGTTGTTTCCCATATGGAATAGCATTCATTAGATTTAAACCTCAAAGTTTGGATCAACATGTTCTTTAATTAAAGCTCTCAGACTCTCCACCGTTTCCCACTCTGTATTTTGCAAGGAGGTGTATTTGAACCCCGCAGGCACTTTCTGAGCATTAAATTGGGTAATGAAATCTTCGATTTTCCATTTATGGGTGGAAGGTAAAATTGTATAATATTTACCTAAATCGTAGGTCAGAAAAGAATCAGACTCCGTAATCATTTCTTCATGCACTTTTTCTCCCGGTCTGATACCAACAATTTTTATTTCGCATTCAGGAGCAATAGCTTTAGCCACTTCCAGAATATGATAAGATGGAATTTTAGGAATGAATATTTCTCCTCCCCAGGCATATTCCAAGGCGTGCATAACCATATCCACTCCTCCTTGCAATGAGATATTGAAGCGTGTCATGATAGGGTCTGTAATAGGAATAACACCCTCTTTCTTTTTATTGATAAAAAAAGGAATAACAGAGCCATTTGAACCCATTACATTGCCATATCGTACTACCGAAAATCTTATAGGATTCCAACCAGTAATATTATTTGCTGCAACAAAAAGTTTATCAGAAGCCAGTTTAGTAGCGCCGTAAAGATTAATAGGAGCACAAGCTTTGTCGGTAGATAAAGCTACCACTCGTTCTACATCTGTTTCAAGGCAAGCATTAATAATATTTTCTGCACCTAGAATATTTGTTTTTACACATTCCATCGGATTATACTCTGCAATAGGAACGTGTTTCATGGCAGCTGCATGAATTACATAATCAACACTGCGTAAAGCTCTCTTTAATCGCTCGAAATCCCTTACATCTCCAATAAAATACCTCATTTGAGGATATTTACTTTCAGGATATTCCTGAGCCATCTGAAATTGCTTCTGCTCGTCTCTGGAAAAAATAATTAATTTCTTTATTTCCGGATGCCTGGATAGTATATGCCCGGTAAGGGCTTTTCCTAAAGAGCCGGTACCTCCGGTAATAAGTATGGTTTTATCTTTTAAGCTAAATGCCATATTAAAGTAAAAATGATTTTGGTGTACTACACTTATCTGTGAATAAGGAGTTTTACCACAAAAGTAGTTAAGAATGGTCTAAAAAAGAATATAACGTCTAACTACTTATACACGTATACTTTTGAACGGTATCTTTTAAATAAAAAGAGATGCCAATGGGCATCTCTCAGTTATATAATCAAGGCAAGTGCCTATTATTCATTCGGAATAACTCTTTTTGCGTTTGAGAAGCGTTTTTGTACGGCATCCCAGTCAACTACATTCCAGAAAGTATCTATATAATCAGGACGTTTGTTCTGGAATTTGAGATAATAAGCGTGTTCCCATACGTCTAATCCTAATACCGGGATTCCTTTTTTATCTGCTACGTCCATCAAAGGATTATCCTGATTTGGTGTAGAAGTAATGAAAAGTTTTTCCTGATCATCTACCGCTAACCACGCCCAACCTGAACCAAAACGCCCGATGGCCGCTTTCTTAAACTCATCTTTGAAGGCCTCAAACGAACCCCATGCATCATCGATAGCTTTGCCCAATGTGCTTGACGGAGTACCACCACCGTTAGGTGAAAGAATGTTCCAGAATAAATCATGGTTGAAATGCCCACCACCGTTGTTTCTTACAGGTGCCGGATATTTGCTGATATCAGCTAAAAGTTCTTTCAATGATAAACTTTCCAATTCTGTGCCTGCAATCACATTGTTCAGATTGGTAACATAAGCCTGGTGATGACGGTCATGGTGGATTTCCATAGTTGCCTTGTCAAAATGAGGCTCCAGTGCGTCACTTGCGTAAGGGAGCGGATCGAGTGTGTATGCCATATCTTAAAGTAAGTTTTAAATGTTCTGCAATACTGCTTGTTGTTACAGCCTAAAGGCTAAACGCTAACAAGAAAAATTATGTTCGCAAATTCCTGAAAAAATTCTTCAGAATAATTTCACAATCTTTTTCTAAAATACCTTTTACAAGTGTAGTCTTGGGGTGAAGAATATTAGGAGACACTCTGGAGAAGCCTCTTTTAGGGTCAGAAGCGCCATAAACGATTCTATCAATCTGTGACCAGTTTAAGGCACCCGCACACATCACACAGGGTTCGAGTGTTACATATAAAGTGCAATCTTTCAGATATTTAGCGCCAAGAAATTGTGCTGCCGCTGTTATGGCAATGATTTCGGCATGGGCAGTAACATCATTCAATTGTTCAGTCTGGTTCGTCCCTTTACCAATAATCTTGCTACCTCCTGCCACAACAATTGCCCCAACAGGAATTTCTCCTGCTTCCCCTGATTGTATGGCTAAGTCAAGCGCTTTGGCCATAAAATATTCGTGAGAATAGAGAGGGTAGCTAGGTGCCAAGGTTGTAAAATATTTAGATTAAGAGAATGCCTGCTGAAAACAAAGGCTCGCTTATTGGGCGAACCTTCAGATATTGCGATAATATTAAATACGATTACAAACCAAACTTTGCCGATAGCTCAAGCATCCTTTCAATAGGCTTTCTGGCTGCTTCTATTACATCCATTGGTAAAGTAATCTCAGGTGTTTCGTCTCTTAAACACAAGTAGAGTTTTTCCATTGTGTTCAATTTCATATGCGGGCAATCAGAACAAGCTTTGCAAGCGTGTCCATTCCGCGACGTAGGTGCTACTATAAATTTCTTGTCAGGAGCAGCCTTTCTCATCTGATGTAATATTCCTGATTCTGTTGCTACGATGAATTCTTTATCAGGGCTGTTAATCACGTGTTTCAATAGACCTGTTGTTGAGCCGATATAATCAGCTAGCTTTAAAACAGGTTGTTCGCTTTCCGGATGAGCTACGACTTTTGCACCGGGGTGCTTTGCCTTTAAATCCTGAATCATCCGTCCCGAGAAAGTCTCATGTACCATGCAGGCCCCATCCCACAAAACCATATCTCTGCCTGTTACACGGTTAATATAGCCACCCAGATTTTTATCCGGTGCAAAAATAATCTTTTGCTCTTTAGGGAAACTTTCAACAATTTTCACCGCATTGCTACTTGTACATACCACATCGGTGAGGGTCTTTAATGCAGCAGAACAGTTTACATAAGAAATCACCACGTGGTCAGGGTGTTGTGCTTTGAAAGCGGCAAATTTATCCGCAGGAGCAGACTCTTCCAGCGAACAACCTGCGTTTATATCAGGCAGTACCACTTTCTTTTGAGGGGATAAAATCTTTGCTGTTTCGGCCATGAAACGTACTCCCGCAAAAACAATCATATCCGCATCTGTTTTAGCAGCTTGTTGAGAAAGCCCGAGGCTATCGCCTATATAATCGGCAATATCCTGAATTTCAGCAACCTGATAATAATGTGCCAGAATAACAGCGTTTTTTTCTTTCTTAAGTCTGGCTATTTCAGCTACCAAATCAATATTCTCTTTTACCATTCTGGTTGATTTTCTAAATAAAGTCGAAAAAATGTATAATGTCGTAGTTTAGAGCTTACTTACAAAGATATTCCCAGGTTTTAAGCGTTGTCATCACACCCTTTGCGTCAGAGAATAATTCTTTTATTTTATTGCCATTCGTATCATGCTCAAAACTTCTTACACTTAAAATCTGATTATTATAAAAATAGTTCTCTTTTGCCAAAAATCCTTTGCCGTTATAATCATAGGTAAAGTAATAATCAACCTGATTCTTACCGTTCAGACGGGTTTTCTTTTCCAGGTCACCCTTTGTATTATAAGTATTGATAGTTGATGCAAATAAAACATCGTTCCGCGTGGTAGTTTCCTTAGTCAGATTACCCGCTGTGTCATATTCATAATTGGTAACGGTGGTTACTTTATCGGCAGAATCATAATGTACCCAGCGGCTTACTTTTCCTAAAAGCACATAAGTGTATTTATCCGAAAAGGCCACAGTGCCATTGGCACTGACTACTTCTCTTGTAATGACTTGCCCGTTTGCATCAAGCCCTGTTATTTCTTTGATGGTTTCAGTTACGCCATCTTTATCATAAAAGATTTGAACAGAGCCGGATTCGGTAAATAATGTTTTTTTAATGGCACTGGCACTACCATCAGCTGAAATAATCTCCTGCGTTAATTTTCCGGTAAGGCCATATTCTTTTTTGGTTACCTTCTGCACCACATTATTATGGCTATAAGTTATTTTGGTATTATTACCTTTGGCATCATACTCATAAGTATATGCTTCGGTATAATTGCCCGAAAGTTTACTTGTAAAACTATTCGTTTCGCTTAAAATTTTGCCCTGTGCATTATAGGTTTTAAGAAATAACTGCTCAACCTGCCCTTGTCTGGAAAAAGCAAACTTAGTTTCAAGGCAATTGCTTTTAGGAGTAACAATATCTAACTGTCCAAAAGAGCAGGAAGATGTTAAAAGTGTTAAGCCCAGACAAATTCTAGTGCTTGTATGTTTGAGATTTAGTTTCATACTTTTAAAAAGTTGATTGATGTGAAATATGTGTGGTGAATTTCTGACATAAAATTACAATTTTTCCTGAAAATGCTACGCCTGATTTTATTTAATGGCGAAGTTTAACGTTGCTGTGACTTATTCAATGAGCAAATTCTATGCTAGAATTGCGAGTGAAAAGTACTAAAACAGGCCTTTAATATAGATTAGACCCCATAATCAGTCAATAAAAAAGAGCAGAACCTTTAGGCTCTGCTCTTTTTATATAATTTAATAATTATTATTTCAATTGGAACTCAACACGAGTCGTTGCTTTCTTACCGTCCGGTGTTGTATATGAAGTTGAAGGGTCTTCATCAGGTTTACCCTCGTAAGTCATACGTGCTTTGCTGATACATTTTTTCTTCAGGAAGTAAGCGTAAATAGCACATGAACGTAATTTAGCTGAACGAAGATTGGCTGCTGAACTAGAACCGTCGTTAAATGCTACGATGTTCAGAATACTATCAGGGCATCTTTGCAATAAAGCACAAACACGATCAAGTTTTTTGTATGAAGTCGGTTTCAATTTGTTTGTACCGTTATAGAACTCAATACCTTGTGCTGCAAAGCTCAATTCTTCCAGTTCTGCTTTAGAAATCATACAACCGCTCAATGTTCTGTAACCAGGGGCCAAACCATTTACGTATCCTTCAGGACAACCGTCGTTAGTTTTTAAACCTGCCAAATCAGGACATTTATCTTTATCATCAGCTACACCATCACCATCACGGTCAGGGCAACCTTGTGCAGAAGCCACACCGGCTACTTTAGGACAGGCATCATCTTTATCAGCAATACCGTCACCGTCTGAATCTGGGCAGCCATTCAATGAAGCAGGGCCAGGCTCATTCGGACAAGCATCGTCTTTATCAGTAATACCATCACCATCAGTATCAGGACAACCTTTCAAGGCTTTCAAACCCGGAACATCCGGACAAGCATCATATTTATCTGCTACACCGTCTTTGTCTTTGTCAGGACAACCTTTCAAAGAAGCAGGACCTACCACTGTAGGGCAATCATCATCTTTGTCAGCTATTCCGTCACCATCAGTATCAGGACAACCTTGCAATGCCATCGGACCATACGCATCAGGGCAAAGATCATCTTTGTCAGGCGTTCCATCACCATCTTTATCCGGACAGCCCTGGAATTTACGTAAACCTTTTTCATTAATACAAGCATCACAACGGTCAACAACTCCATCCTTATCTGAATCTTTATCACCGAAGCGATAAGAACCTAATAAATTAACAACTGCATAGCCATCTTTTTTAGGTACATTGGTTTCTAAACTTGTGGTAGATACATGTGTTCCATCAAGATAGTCAGAGAAAACATAACGATAACCTGCTTCCAGACCAAGTGTCCATCTTTCTGCTAAGTTCCATTTTACACCTAAACCGAATGGCAACATAAAGGCTGCTTTTTTCAGATTAGCTCTATCTTCATCTAATAGTCTTGGAATCGGAGGGAATGCACCACCCGGCTGAACAGTTACAGTAGGATTAGTAAAGACACCACCTATTCCACCGTATATATAAGGTTTTACAGTTTTCTTGAAAGTTCCGTCACAATAATAGAATCGTTCTCCCAACGGATAATATTCACCTAATAAAGCTACCTCTGTTAATGGAGAAGTAAATTTAAGACGACGATAATCCCATCTGCCTTCAGGTTGGTCCAAATCATTTCCGGCTAGTCCACCACCTTTGCCGACCCCTACTGCTACCTGAGCTCTTAATGCAAAATAATTACCAAAATGTCTGCGTACAAATGCTCCAATCATTGCACGGTTTTCTGAAAGATATGCTTTACTACAGTGCATATCACCAAAATATTGATTAGCTCCGAGCAAGAGACCAACCTCCCACTTATATGGTTTACAAACGCTACAGCTGTCTTGGGCTTGCGTCGCCAGGGAGATTGTGAATAACGCCGCAAATAATAGTATTGCCTTCTTCATGTTGGGGAATTTTTATGTTATATCAAAATAAAACAATGTAAAAATTGGACTAAATAAAATATTTTGGGTCACAATCTGTTCGGAATATTTGGCAAAGAAAAAACAAAATGTTATAAATTTCTAAAAAAAAGGCTCATTTTTTTTGCGAATATGATTAATCGGCAAATTTATAAGCTTAACAGTGTGTTTTTAATAGCCAAAAACATAAACTAAAAAAAGTTCGTAAATGTTTTACTCCGAAATATCGGCCAAATCAAGTATAAACGCGTATTCTTTCGCAATTAATTTCAGGGATGCAAACCTCCCGGATGCTCCGCCATGCCCTGCTTCCATATCTATATACATCAATAATAAATTACTATCGATTTTTAAGGTACGTAACTTGGCGACCCACTTAGCTGGTTCGAAATACTGCACTTGCGAATCGTGTAAGCCTGTGGTTACCAGCATATTAGCATAAGGTTTTTTGTCGACATTATCATAAGGCGAATACGAAAGCATATACTCATAGGCATCTTTATTCTTAGGGTTTCCCCATTCATCAAATTCACCCGTAGTTAGCGGAATACTCTCATCCAGCATGGTGGTTACCACATCTACAAACGGAACGGATGCCACGATACCCCGGTATAATTCAGGCCGCATATTCATAATGGCTCCCATCAATAATCCACCGGCACTTCCCCCCATCGCAAATAGTCTGACAGGGCTGCAATATTTATTAGCAATCAGAAATTCAGAGCAATCAATGAAATCGGTAAAAGTATTTTTTTTCTTGAACATCTTACCGTTATCATACCACTCGCGACCCATTTCCTGTCCTCCTCTGATGTGCGCAATGGCATAGATAAAACCCCTGTCGAGCAGGCTTAAACGAACAGAACTGAAGGTGGCATCAGTCGAATATCCGTAAGAGCCGTACGAGTATTGTAGTAGTGGCGCTTTACCATCAAGTTGTGTGCCTTTTTTATAAACAATAGAGAGTGGTATTTTCGCTCCGTCTCTTGCTGTAACAAAAACTCTCTCAGACACATAATTGTTTTTACTAAAATCACCAATTACAGCTTGTTCTTTTTTAAGGTTCTTCGCCTGAGTATCCAGATTATAATCAAAAGTTGAGTTAGGGGTAGTAAGCGAGGTATAGATAAAGCGTAAAATATTGGTGTTAAACTCAGGATTGGTACCTATGTAGGCATCGTAAGTTGGTTCACCAAAATCTGCATAATGTTCTTGCCGGGTTGTCTGATTAATAATTCTTAGTTGAATCAAACCCTCTTTTCTTTCCTGCAGCACCAGATGATTTTTGAAAACCTCCATCGATTCAAAGAAAACATCTTTCCGATGTGGTATTACCTCTTTCCATTTGGTTTTATCTGCTACCTGATTTTCTTTTACTTCCATCAGCTTAAAGTTAATGGCTTCATCCAGATTGGTTTTGATATAAAATTTATCGACATAGTGTTCGATACCATATTCATGTCCGCGTACTCTTTCTGAAAACACCTTGAATTCGCCTATGGGTTTTGAAGCATCCAGCAAACGATATTCGGATGATACGCCGTTATGTTCGCAACCAATGGCAATGTATTTTTTTGATTTCATCCTGTATAGCCCCATATAGAACTGATTGTCTTTTTCTTCATAGACCAGAACATCAGTTTTTACATCAGTACCTAAAACATGCCGCCATACCTGATGCCCCAGCAGTGTTTGCTGGTCTCGTACAATATAAAAGAATGTTTTATTATCACTTGCCCATGCATAGCTGCCACCCTCAGTATTTTTTATCCGTTCTTTATATAGTTTGCCTGTTTGCAGGTTCTTGAATCTTACGGTATAGTTTCTGCGGCTGACAGTATCTATGCCATAGGCCATTATTTCGTCATTATCTGTTATTTCATAACCACCTATGTTGAAGTAGGTCTTGCCTTTGCCCATTTTGTTGCCATCCAGCAGAATCTCTTCCGCTGCATCTAAACTTTCTTTTTTGCGGCAATAAATCGGGTATTCGCCACCCTCAATAAACCGGGCATAGTAAAAATAATCTCCTTCTTTTACAGGCACAGATTCGTCCTGTTCTTTAATCCGGCTTTTCATTTCCTGAAAAAGCTTTTCTTCAAATGGCTTTACTGGTGCCATTACCTGGTCTAAATAGGCATTTTCTGCATTCAGATAGGCCAGTACTTCCGGATTTTCTCTTTCGTTGAGCCAATAATAATTGTCAATCCGGGTATGTCCGTGAATTGACAGTTCTTTAGGTTCTGCTTTTACTGTTGGTGCCGGAACACCCTCGTGCTTCATCAATTGTCCAATACTCATGTGTATCTAATAATTCGAATCTTATAAAACTTAATTTTTTACTGAAGCTTAATAGGTAGGATAACAAATAAAGCGTTTTTTTGTCAATGTTGTTGAGAATTGAAGATATAAGCGTAAACAATTAATATTTCTCAAAAAAAATGCTCTGCCAAAACTTCAAGCCGGATAGAAAGTACAGCACGATTATTCAGACCAAAAAATGGCTATTACTGAAAATAAGCTTGCTTTTTGTTTAAAACAAAAAAAATAACAATTTTTACATTAATATTACACGCCTAAACTAAATTGGCCTAACAACACAAACTAAAGGTAAATGAGAAAGAGAATTTTATTTTTAACGCTGGGTGTCAGCATCGCATTATTTTCAGCGTTTACCTCACCGGCCGACGAACTGGAAGCACTTTTTGTTAAAATTAATGAAGACGTTTTAAGTCGTGGCCGCGCATACGAAACATTAGAGGAAGCTACCTCTTCGATTGGTCATCGGTTGACTGGCAGTCCGAATGGGAAAAAAGCAGAAGATTTTGCTTATAAATTATTGAAAGAATATGGCTTTGCAGATGTAAAATATATGCCTTTTGAGGTAGAATCATGGGCAAGAGATACAGTAAGCCTGGCAATTGTGCCTAAAGGAAGTGATAATTTCCGTGATGTTGAGGTAGTTGCTTTGGCACACTCTCCGGTTTCGTCACATATCAAAGGCCCTATTGTTGATTGTGGTGATGGTGTAGAGGCTGATTTTGAAAAAGTAAAGGAGGAAGTAAAAGGTAAAATTGCTTTATTCAATATTAATCTGCAATCGCCTGAAAACAAAGGGAAGAAAAACCTGCACCGCTCTGAAAAAACAGCTTTGGCAATCAAATATGGTGCGGCAGGGGTAATAATTGCCAATGCAGTAGAAGGGGGCGTATTGCTAACAGGAACGGCCTCGGTCACCGGAGCTTTAATTCCTATTCCAGCAGTTTGCGTATCGGTGGAAAGCGGTAAGGCTATCCGTAAATGGATAAGCGAAGAAAAGAATATCTGGGCTGTGATTGATATGCAGAATTTCAGCCGACCAATCAGAGCCAGAAATGTGATAGCGACCCTGCCGGGTAGTTCCAGAAAACATGCCAATGATAAAATAGTGATTGGTGGACACCTTGATTCATGGGATTTAGCTACCGGAGCAATGGATAATGGTATTGGGTCTTTTACGGTATTAGACGTGGCGAGGGTTTTTCAATCATTAAAACTAAAACCTAAACGCACCGTAGAATTTGTGATGTTTATGGGTGAAGAACAAGGTTTATTAGGCTCTAAGGCGTTGGTAAAAAAATATAAAGATGAAGGAAAACTAGATAAGGTGCAGCTGATGATGAACCTGGACATGGTTAATAATGCCAAAGGCTTTAATGCCATGGGTCGCCCGGAATTGCGAGCATTCTTTGATGAAATAGGTAAGAAAATCAAAATGGTGGATTCTACCTTTACCAATACTAATCCGAATTCTGCAGGCTTGCATTCCGACCATCAGCCGTTCATGATTCAGGGTGTTCCGGTTTGTTCGCCGTCAGGCGCCTTCCCTGTAAAAGCCTACAATTGTTATCATGCCAATTGTGACCGCTTTGATTTGATAGATAAAAAGCAAATCAATAACAACGTACGCTTTACGGCCATGATGCTATATGCCCTGGCTAATGC
The DNA here is from genome assembly GCA_943368815.1 of Cyanobium sp. NIES-981. Taxonomy (GTDB): domain Bacteria; phylum Bacteroidota; class Bacteroidia; order Cytophagales; family Spirosomataceae; genus Emticicia. Next base: position 3,599 of record CALRLS020000030.1, on the reverse strand, counting down.
AGATGCCCTGCCAGTAAAGAAAATGAACGATGAAGAAACCAAAGCATTTTTGATTAAGCAAAATCTCAAAAATGAATTGATAATCGGTAAAGACTGGCGTTGGGAGCAATAAGTTTCTAAAGATAAAATTGATATTGCCCTCACAAGCGTGAGGGCAATTTTTATTGCAGACTACTGGATTTTTGTAGTAAAAGCAGATTCTCTTTTGTAGTAGCTATTTTAGCTGATGAACTCATTTGTAAGGACACCTTATTGAGTTTTGCGTCGCCTAACTCAATTTCTGATTGTTTTTGGAGATTTATGTTAAGATTATCAACAGCGGAATTTGTAAGAAGTTTTACTTTTGACTCATCTGTGGCTTTTACTGTAAAGTCTTTTATTTGTGTGTTTGCGATCGTTAAATCGGCATTGCCTTCTAAGGCCATTTGCAATTGGTCTATATCAAGTCTATCTAATAGAATTCTGCCAGCATTGGCTTCTATTTTTTCAGGGTTTATGCCTGAAAGAAAAACTTCTGAATCAGACGAAAAGGGCAGTGTGCTACTAATAATAAGCGTATCACCCGATTGCTTATAAGTAATATGTTCTCTCAAAAACCTATCTCTTGGCAAAAGCAATAAGCTGTTATTTCCGGGGATACAGTTTACAGGAAATTTATTTATCTCATTTGTCAGATTGCTGACACTCCCTTGTATTACTAAGAATCTTACAGATTTCACTGCAATGCGGTCGTGGTTACGGAATTTGTCGTTCAGGTTGATTTTCTTGTATTCTGCTTTTAATTGCGAAGCAGTAAAAGCCATCATCAGAATTACAAAGCCTATAAAGACTACTAAAAGTTTATTGCTTGTTTTCATATTTTTGTATCGGCGGAAAAGGTTTCAGTTTTCTCTTTCTTAAAAATTTCAAATCGATTTCTCAGTTCGTCAAAATCAATATTCAACAGGTCGATGTTCTGGAAGAAAAGCGGCAGGTCATTTTTCAGAAAATCTTCTTTTCTGAATGCCATTGCATTACTTTTACCATCTTCTGAAACATAGTACCCCATTCCTCTTTTAGTAAAAATGATTTCCTTCTGGGTCAGGAATTCGTAGGTACGGGCAACTGTGTTAGGGTTGACCTCAAGGCTGACAGCCAATTCCCGAACGGAGGGGATTTTGTCTTCTTCCTGCCATCGGTTTACTAGTATATTTTCGCAAACCATTTCAGCTATTTGCAGGTAAATGGCCTGATTGTTTCTGAATTCCATGGCTTAAATTTCTTTTTCTTTGAGTTTCAAAAAAGTAGTAAATGTAAAAAACAAGGCAGAACCCAAAGTTAAAGTTATGGTAATCACATAGCTTGTAGGATTGGGGATACTGACAGTATCTAAAAAAAAAGTTGCGGGAGAATTTATCTCCACTTCGGTAAGATTGAACATGTTGCCACCTATCTCTCTACCACCAACTACCTCTCGTAATGCAATGTTTTTGATAAAAGAAGCCAGATAACCAAATGATAGAAATAGAACCACTAGAAGCAGGGCTGTTTTTACGTAAGAGAATTTCTCGAACACTAAACTACTCATTAAGGCAATTGGCTGTATTATCAGAAACAGGACGGTATTGGATACCACAATTGAGTCTGTATCTTTTAGACTTAGCAAACGCAAATCCCATTCAGCAATTTTTACAGTGGTAACTGAGCTTATGGTTTGAATATAGATAAAGTCCAAAACAAAAAATATAGAAATATATACCAACGGAAACACAATGGAGGTATAAAAAATAGCCGTCAGTAATTTTTCAAATGGCGTAGCTGGTAAAAGCAAGAAATTGATGCTTTGACCTTTGGAAGAAAAATCTCTCCAGATAAAATTGGCAAAGATGGTTCCGGAGACAATAAGCCCAACACTATAAATCCTCTGACGATTGAAAAAGTCAATAATATGAGTCCGGTCAGTTGTCAGAAAATGAAATATAAAGTACATGGCGATAAGCACACCTAATGCCATTGCCCAAACCCTGTAGTTTTCTATCCAGGTTTTCTTTATTAAGAGAAAAAGTCTTTTTGTGCTGAAATAATTCATAATCTTTAAGTTTAAGCGTGATAGTTATCAATCAGGTCTGTGTTGAATATTTGTTCTAATAATTCTTTCTTATGTATAACAGCATTGAACAGAAATTCTAAATCTACTTTAGTCTGTTCATGTGTCAGATTTGGCATGATTGCCATCAGACCTTTGATTGTTTGTTCGGTATAAATTGCTTTATGTAGATTTTCAATATTTGATACTAATTTGAAACTTAAACGCTCGCTGATTTCCTCGATAGAGTGCTGTAAAGAAATGGCATTTTCTTCTAAAATGATGATATTATCAATCAGCCCATCAAGGTCTCTTACCTGATGTGTCGAGATAATAATAGCTTGTTCATCAGACAGACCTGATGCAATCAGTTTACGGAATTGGCTTTTTGAGGGAATGTCCAGTCCGTTGGTAGGCTCATCTAATATCAGCAATTGTACATTGGTCGCGAGGCCAAAGCCTATGAGTACTTTCTTCTTTTGTCCGTACGAAAGTTTTGAAAGTTTATCTGATTTTGATAACTGAAATTCTTTTAAGTAATTCTCAAACTGCTCATGATTGAATTTTGGGTAGAACGGACTATTGATATTTACAAATTCGGCTATGCTGATACTCGGGGTATGAAATTCTTCCGGCAGGAAATACAGGTTTTCAAGTACTGTTATACTTCGGTTACGGGTCTCAATGCCATTAAATTTACAAGTACCTTCTTTAGGAAATAACAGCCCGGCCATTAATCGCAGCAAAGATGATTTCCCCACTCCGTTTTTCCCGAGGAGGCCATAGATATACCCTTGTTTGAGTGTCAGTGAAAGATTATCAAAGACCGACTCTCGTTGTTTATAGCCAAAGCTAAGGTTCTGAATAGTGAGCATTTTTCTTTTTCAATTTGATATTTAAGTAATGAATTAGTGTATTAGTTAAATAGTACACTGCAAAATAAGATGATGGAAATTTATAAAACAAGCTTTTTGTGATTTTTTTAAAATTAAGATTACTCAATGTATTTGGAAGAAACCCTGCAGTTGTGTTAAATATAGAAATGAGGTCGGCGAATATAATTCCTGATGAAATGGCCAATACAAAAACAGGAGAATAGAATTTCCGGTAGTGGAGAAATAGATTCGGTAGGGTGAAAAGAAGTTGAGGCCGGAATAATTCCAGCCCCGGGTCTTCTTATTTTCAATCATACAATACTACCCAGACCTCCGGGTCTGTTCGATTCAAATATGATAAAATCTTCCTTGGACGAAACCAAGGGTCCATCTTCATAATTAACTGAATTAAGATTGGGTATATTGACTTTCTCAGAGGGATTATTAACTGAAACAGCTCTAATATCGAAAATTTTACCATCATCTTTTCTGAACGAGTAATATAAATGTCCGGAAGAGGTAATGGAATGAGAATAGGTTGCGCCATTGCAGATTTCGGTACTAAGAGGCGTGGGTTTTCCCCAACCGTCTTTCGTTTTTTCTACCTGCCATATCCACATATCTTCCAGCTTTGGGAAGCCATCGGGCAGAGGTCGACG
>CALRLS020000029.1:0-20605 GCA_943368815.1 Cyanobium sp. NIES-981 | reverse complement strand
TGCATGGAGCACACCAGGTAGTATAAATATCTACAAAAATAAGTAAGTGCTTGTTTCGGGCCTGGCTTAAAATCTGCTCCCATGTACCCTCGGTAAAGCTGATACCTTTTGTATCTCCGGCATAAGCTGTGGCGTTTATCCACATTAATAAGCAGACTATTTTTTTCATGTACCTGATAGGTTTTTTGAGCATTTCCAACAAAATTATAGGAATAAACGGGCATCCGAAAAAATCTGCTTTTTTTTGAGAGGTTTTAGATACAAATTTGTTGTAATAAATAATAAATACCTCATATCTTGGCTTTGAACCTTTTGTCAGAAGATATGTTCCGCAATATGACAACAACGAATATAAAGACAAACAATTATAGACAAACACTCTGGAATGCAGCGCTTGAATCAGGTTTTCCGACAGTAATGTGGCGTTTACCCAAACAAAACGAAAAACATTTTCTCACGTCTTTTCTCAAAAATCCCCAACAGATTAAGATTGAATTTGAAGAATTAGGCCCAGGCTTCGCTTTTTCTCCTTTTATTAATCCGGAAGGTAATGACACCTATTTTTTAAAGGCCGACCTGCATTATATTTTTTCGGATGCATCTGCCTACGAAAACGAGATAATTAAGAAGATAATTGTTCCGTCTTCACTTGACCCCAATTTTGCAGACCTGCTGAATGCGCAAACTAAGGCAAAAACCCATTCGTATTCGCAAAAAGGAAATGCTGAAGATGCAACCAAGAAAGAAGATTTTATTGAGCAGGTTAATACGGCAATCAACGAAATTGAATTAGGAAAATTTAAAAAAGTAGTACTTTCAAGAACAAAAAAAATTACCGTATCAGCAGAATTTGAAATAGTTACGGTTTTTGATAAATTATGCAGAGCGTATCCTGATGCCTTTGTATCGGTTGTGTCTATTCCGGGCCTGGATATGGTATGGATGGGAGCATCACCCGAAACCCTCGTTAGTCAGGATTCGCAGGGCATATTCCGGACTATGGCTTTGGCAGGTACACAATCTGCTTATGATGCAGATGGAAACCTGATCAAAACATCGGAGGCACTATGGCGACAAAAAGAAATTGAAGAACACGCATTAGTGAGCCGATATATTGTGAGTTGCCTGAAGAAAATACGTGTAAGAGAATTTGAAGAAGACGGACCAAAAACAGTAATAGCAGGAAACCTGATGCACCTGCGCATGGATTTTACTGTTGATACGGTTGAAATCAATTTCCCTGAGATGGTCACTGTAATGCTCGACTTGCTACACCCTACCTCGGCCGTGTGCGGTATGCCCAAAGAACCTGCCAAACAGTTTATTTTAGCCAATGAGAAATATGACCGTGAGTTTTATAGTGGTTTTTTAGGCCCGGTGAATATTCAGCAGGAATCTCATATTTTTGTTAATCTGCGCACCATGAAATTGCAAAACGGCCTTGCTACACTTTATTCAGGTTGCGGCATTACGGCAGACTCTAACGCAGAAAAAGAATGGATTGAAACCGAAATGAAATTACAGACTTTAGGGAAGTTTTTGGTGTAAATGAAAGGCCGATTTCTAATGGTGAATTGCGAATAGCGAATTAGCGAATAATGGAATCCGTATTTTGAATTAGTGTATATTTAGCTGAATGATGAGGGACAATTTACTATATCAGCGTAATAATTAATTGTAAATGCTGCGTGTGTGAACTTGTAGAAATATAGGAGTTGTGGGTTGTTATTTCAATTAGTATTGTCTCTAAATTGGGGAGTATTTTCTTTTTCTGTTTTCTTACCTTTCTCGGTTTTACATTCTTCTGTTTTACATTTTTCGGTTTCTAACCTTTCTCCTCTTCCTGATTAACAAACAAGATTTTTTTCTCTGAACATTTTGCTTGATTTTCTAATCTCTTTCTTGATTAGTTTCATTGTTTCTTTAGTTTTTACCATTGTACTCGTTTCTTCTTTCGATGCTTGTTTGTTAGTATCGTCGTTAGCAAATGCTGCAATTGATGTCAAGATTGTAAGAAGAGCGATGGTAAAAATCTTTTTCATGTTACTCAATAATTTGGAATTGTTTTCTCCCTTTTTGTTTGATGATTCAAATTTACGGCGTTTTAAGGGGCTGCAGGGGTGCTTTTCGATAAATCGAAGAATTCAAACTGTATTTGGAAGTAATTGCCCGATAATTGGTTACGAACGGCGGCGAGTGGTAGGAATAAGGAGATAAGTGGTAGTTAATATCGACAAGTGGTAGGAAATACAGCAAAAGTGGCAGACTGTTTCGGTGAATGGCAGGAAATGACCGCTAATTGGTAAGAAACTCCGGTAAATGGTAAAATCTTGTAGTAAACTGGTAGATGGTGGTAGGATTAATCCAGTAATTGGCAGAACATCAATTAAAAACGATTCAACAATTCTGGCGAGTTCAATTATTATAAAGTAAAGGGCAGTAAACCCCCAGGTTTTACTGCCCTTTACTTTATAATAATAAGTAGCCTTTATTTTTTTCCAAACAAACGGCTCCAGAAACCTTTAGCTTGTTCTGTTACTTTTTCTGCTGCTTCTGCTGCTTCGTTGGCTAATTCATGCGCTTTTACTTTAGCAGTTTCAAGTGCTTCTGTTGCATCTTCTTTCAAATCTTCCAGTTTTTCAGCTGCCTGATTTTTCAGCTCATTAATTTTTTCTTCGTTGGCATATTTGGCTTTCAATTCTTCAAATTTCTCTGAGGCTTCCTCTGCCATTTCCTGCACTTTGGCTTTTGCTGTTGATGCAGCCTCTTTTAAATCCTCTTTCAAATCTTCAAATTTATCGGCTGCAACAGCCGCTGCTTCCTGTGCTTTTACCTTTGCCGTATCAAACGCTTCGGCGGCATCTTCTTTCAAATCTTCAAATTTATCTGTAGCTGCATCCGTAAAAGACTGAGCTTTTTCTGCACCTGCTTCTACTGTTGCGGTAGCTTCAGCTTTTACTTCTTCAACTTTAGCTGCGACAGTTTCTTTTGCTTCAGCTACTGCTTCTGTAGCCTCTGCTTTAATTTCTTCTACTTTAGCTGCGGCTTCCTCTTTTGCTTCTTCTACGGCGGCTACTGCCTCTTCTTTTATTTCAGCGGCTTTTTCTTCGCCTGCTTCAATGGATTCAGCCACAGCAGCTTTTGCATCAGCTACTACTTCTGATGGAGTACTTACTTCTTCTACTTTATCGGTGGTTTCGGATTTCTTATTAGTTGCCATTTTGCTTCAGAGTTTGAGTTTGTAAAATTGAAAAAAGAGTCTGATAAAATTTTATACAAATAAAAACCAAACAATTGATTTTTAAGCGATTAAGACGTTTTTTTATTGTTAAAATAACATACTATTTAAAACTAATAACAAAATGCGATACAAACGGATTCAATTTCTGAGCATTAGGGTTTTTAGATTCAAACGAACTATCGCCCAGTAGTTTATCAGCTACAGGACTCAAAGCCTGATTCTCATAGTCATATGCCAGTACAATTGCCAGATAACTGGTGCTGTCTTTGTTCATCAATTTGCCTCCATTCCAATCTACCACAGCTCCGCCGTAGTCCCAGCCGAAGCCGGAGAAACTAAAAGACTTTCCGTTTATCTGCTCCAGTTCTGTCAGCTTTGTGCCGACTTTTACGCCTGTATTCGTATACCATTGTACCTTACTTTCATTGCCCGGTTCTTGCAAACCTACTTCCACATACGCAGGGTCTTTAAAATTCAGGGTATCTCTCCAGACTATATGCGCTTCGTTGGGTGTGCCTTTATAGAGAATAGTGCCTATATCAAAGGCACCTTCTGCACCATAAACTGTATCGTGAGTGCTAACATTAGCGCTACCCAATGCTTCTAACAAGCCCTCCTCACTACTGGCACTGTTTACAATCCCTGCTTTTTCGCCAGCAATGCATTCCCAATCATTAAGCGTAACGTTGCTACTATCAGCCAAAGCAGTTGAATCTGTCATTTGTTCTTTAGAGCCTGGAGTACATGCATTGAGTAAGAGAGTAAATATACTCCCGAGTATTAATAATCTCATTTCTAGAATTGTTTAAGGTAACTGATTTTGGCAATTATATGGTCTTCTGTTTGTGTTTGTCTTGGCAGAAGATTATCAAACTCCCGGTGATTGTAAACCATGTAAATATACGATAAAGGGCGGTATTCCCAAGAGAGACGTATATTATAATTCTGAGAACGGTTTTCAGCATTTTTCTGATAAAACCCTATCAATTGCACACGCGGATTGAGTGCAAAACGCCCTTCTATACTATATAAGTCTACATATAATTGCCCGTCGGTATCATTGGCTAATGCCCCTACTTTATTGAAATGATTCCGGTTGTAGCGTGCTAAGATTGAAATATGCGGAATAGGTGCTATCTGCAACCGGATATCATGCGAGTTCAATCGTCCGTTAAAATACGTTCCCCATTCAAATGTAGTATTCAGACTAATAATTGATGAAGAATTGGTACTGGCATAAATCTGATGTCTTACATAATTGTAATCACCATTGTCTATATAAACACCCAGGGGAATAAAAGGCTCTGTGAGGCGTTGGAAAGTCGGGTTAATTAAATAGCCAAAGTAACCGCCTCGCTGAAAATTCAACCAGATCGGATTAATATTCAGTTGTCGCTCAACCAATTTTCCGGTCGAAGCCTGATGATAAAACTCTGTCATGATACCCGGTTCAAAAGCCCGGATAAATTTCTTAAACGGAAGCCACTTACCTCTATTAAAAAAGAAAATCCCCGGCGTAGTACCGATTACATCGCTTCTTGAAACAAAGCCCATTTCAGGGTTAAAATTTTTGGTGACAACCGATTGTGTCCACCATATTTTGAATTGGTTAGTCGTATAATAATACTGGGCAAAGCCGGAGAAACCAGATTTACCATTGCTAGAGGTAGAATACACCGCCATTGTATTAAGCGAGTGAGACTCACTCAGGCGAAAGAATCCATCAATGGTACCCGTCATATTAGTACCATCCGGTCTATTCTTTACTGTGACCAATCCACCGATACGGCTTTGTTTACCAAAGTTTTCAGAGTATCTTCCGACAAAGAAATTCGTACCCGGACTATCTCCTACTTCCCGCTGACGCATGGCAATAGCGCCGTAGTTACGTTTCAAAGAACGATACACAAATCTGGCACCTACATCAATCGGAATCGGATTCCCTGTATCATCTAAGCCTATACTACGGCTGAAAAAAGGTTGCACTCGCATGGTACCACCTGAAAGGTCTTCATTAGGCCCGACACCTACACCAAATAAAGAAGCATTCTCTAAGAAAAACTGCCGTCTTTCAGGAAAAAACACCGAAAATCTCGAAACATTATTCACCTGTCGGTCGGCATCTGCCTGTGCAAAATCGGTATTAGCGGTCAGGTCTAAAATGGCATTTGGATTAATTGCCCATTTAATTTCACCTCCTACCTTATAGGTGTTTTTATCAGGCCTGTCGAAATTTTTATATCTGTCGAAAGAAGTCAGAAAATACGGTTGGATGCGGAGGTTGGTTGAGGGTGGCGGTGGCCGCAGGTTGGTCAACACCCCGGCGTAGTCCATACGGGTATTAGTAAAAGTACGGGGATACGGCGAAAAAGCCGTTTGCTCGTTAGTCAGGCGTCGGTTACGGCTTACGTTAAAACCCCAGTTCTGAGTCAGTGAATCAGTTTTCGGATAACGCAAGGTCTGCCAGGGTACAGCCATTTCAGCCACCCAGCCTGAATCAGTCCTGCTGGTTCGTACCCGCCAGAGGCCGTCCCAATCAATATCATAATAAATATCATCAAACGACAGTAAATCTCTCTGCACCCCGTATGGATTGGTTACCAAAGCCATCGCATTGCGTTTATCGTTGAATCCATCAAACGATAAGGCCACCAAATCGTGCTGTCTGAAACTGAAATCACGCTTAAAATCAGTGGCACGAATGGCTTTTCTACCCAGTGAATCACGGGCAAAAATGCCCAGATACAAATAGTTTTTATTATAGAGCACACGAACTTCTGTTCTATGGCTTGGTTGTTTTCCCTGATATGGTTCAATCTGTGTGAAGTCTGATACCGGTTTAGCCAAACGCCATTCAGCATCATTCATCACTCCGTCAATACGTAGCACCGTACTAATCGGTGTAGCTTCAATCTTTTTTTTAACTGAATCGGGCTTGAAAATTTCTGCGTCCTGCGCAAAAGAAAAAGAACTAATAAAAAATAAAAAAACAGGTAGTTTTCGAATCATACAATGGATAGCTTTTCACTTTCACAAAAATAGCAAAAAGTAGTATTTTATACTATTCAGCGGCACTAATCTAAGAAATAAATCTGCTCAGAAGCATTTTATGGATTAATAAGTTCAGGTTTTAAAATCCTATTTAATTTATGCACAATGGCTTCTTATTCATTAGCTTTGCTTTAGACTTTTCATTTATTCACCCTTCCATTCTAATCCTATATTATTAAGAAACTTCCGTCTGTTGGTTTTCTCTATTTTATGCTTTTGCTGCTTTTATGCAAATGCAGCAACAGTTGATACACTTGCTGTACCAAGCACTGTAATGAATAAAGCTTATAAAGCAGCCATAGTGCTACCGGCTTCTTATGCCAATAGCAAAGCAGCTTATCCGGTTTTATATTTATTACATGGCGGTTCGGGCCATTTCGATGACTGGCTGAACAAAACCCCGGATAAAATGCTGGTTAAAAATCTTGCTGACCAGTTTAATATAATCATCGTGATGCCGGAAGGTGAAACCTTCGGCTGGTATCTGGATAGCCCCGCGGATCCAAATAACAAGTTTGAGACTTATATCACGAAGGAGGTCATCCAGAAAATAGATAATACCTATCGCACAGTACGCAGCAATAAGGGCAGAGTAATTACGGGTCTTTCGATGGGAGGGCATGGAGCGATGTATCTATCAGGCAGACACCCCGATTTATTTTGTGCCGCAGGTACTATGAGTGGTGCCATGGATATGAATTATACCAAATTCAGGGTTAATGAAGATTTTGCCAAATCTTTGAAAGACCGTTTTGAAAAGTTATTAGGAACATCTGATACTTCTAATGATGTATATGTAAAAAACTCTATCATCAATATGGTTGATGCCATCAAAAAGAATGGAATGCCTGTTATTATAGACTGCGGTGTAGATGATTTTCTTATTGAAGCAAACCGCGAATTACATCACCGATTGGTTTATAATAATGTACCTCACGATTATACAGAAAGACCGGGTGCTCACACATGGGGATATTGGCAGAATTCATTGCCTTATCATCTGCTTTTCTTTCATCAGGTTTTGAAAGGGAATGGGGTTGCAGTGGAGGGGAAATGATTTTTTTTGTAAGGATTCGTAGGGGTTCAAAATTTTGAACCCCTACCGGGCATGCCAAACCTAATTTCCTCCTCATATGATGGTTGGTAGAGACAAGGCAATGCCTTGTCTCTACTTTTAGAACCCTTTTGGTCTTTTTATATTTCTCTTTCCATAATCTCAATATCCAATAAATCTCTATTTAATGTCACATAACGACAGAATCCCCCCGCACGGAATTTTATTCCCTACCAGAATGTTTGTTTACTAAGCAATTTTATAATTTTGCACTACCATTAAAAAAAGGAAGGTAATATGCTTGTCAATATTTTTAAGTCGAAGATTCATAGAGTGAAGGTAACCCAGGCAGAGTTAAATTACGTAGGGAGTATTACGATTGATGAAGATTTGCTCGATGCCGCAGGTATTATGGAAAACGAAAGAGTACAGGTAGTAAATAATAATAATGGTGAACGCCTGGAGACATACGCCATCAAAGGCAGACGGGGCTCAGGCATCATTTGTCTGAATGGCGCTGCAGCCCGTAAGGCAGAAGTAGGTGATATTGTCATCATCATTTCATATGCATGGATGACGCAGGAAGAAGCAAGAACGCATAAACCCCTTGTCGTGTTTCCGGATGAGAATAACCGTCTTGTGAAATGAAAAAAGTTTTGCAATACATAATCTCTCTTGCTATAGCCGGAGGCTTATTATGGTTTGTTTTCAAAGACATAGATTTAAACGCCCTCTGGGAAAAAATAAAACAGGCTGATTATAAATGGGTTGGTTTATCCGCCTTATTAGCCTTAGTAGCACATTGGAGCCGGGCATACCGTTGGGCATTAATGTTACAACCATTGGGCTACAACCCTTCTGTTTTCAGAACTACTCTGGCAGTATTGGTTGGGTATCTGGCTAATCTGGTTTTTCCGCGGGCAGGCGAGTTCGCCCGTTGTGGTACATTAAAAAACCTGGAAGACATTCCTTTTGAAAAATCATTCGGTGCGGTAGTTGCTGAAAGAGTTACTGATGTATTGGTACTTTTGGCACTGATTTTATTGAATTTATTATTGGAATTTGACCGGCTAAGTACGTTCTTTTTCAATTTCTTTGGTGATAAATTCAAAAATCCGGTTCTGCTTTTAGGCCTTGGGATAGCTCTTCTGGTTTTGGCCTATGTGGCTTATCTCCTATTCAAACGGAATAAAGAAAGAATTGCACAATTGCCGCTCTATCAAAAAGTCAGCAAGGTCATTGAAGGGCTCGCCAGTGGTTTCCTGAGTGTGCGTAATCTGAAGAATCCGATGGCGTTTGTGTTTCATACCGTATTTATCTGGACACTCTATTATATTACCACTTATGTTCTTTGTTTTGCTTTGCCTGAAACGGCTAGCATTTCACCCATAGCTGCCCTTACGATTTTCGTGATGGGTTCTATCGGAATGGCAGCCCCAACGCAGGGAGGCATTGGCAGTTATCATTTTTTAGTAGGGAGCATCGTGGTATTATATGGACTTTCAGAACAGGATGGGATTACCCTGGCCACTTTCTTACATGCCATGCAAGGGTTGTTTTTTGTAGTGGTATTTGGGGTTGTTTCTTTTTTAATTACCCTGATTCTGCCAAAGAAAAAGTTTGAAAGTGTTTGATATTTAAGTGATTAGTCTACTATTTTTATTACTGAATATGACTGATATGAAGGCAATAGACATTTTATATGAAATAGAACTACTCCCAAAAGAAGCGCAAGAGAAGGCAAAAGAATATATTGAGTTTCTAAAATTCCGATATATTCAAACAGAGATTGGGGAAAAAGGGAAATACCTAAAAAAGAAAGACGATACGGAATCTTAATTGAAATCAAAAGTCAATACAAAATTGTATTTCAAAAACTCAGTGAAACTCGTACATTAAACTTCGTGCCACTCCGTGGTAAAATTAAACCACTCTTCTGAGAGTTTTGAAAAACCTCCGAAAGCGTATAAATTTCGAATAAATCCATGACCGAATCAAAAATATTAAATAAAGAAGCAGCGCTAAAACAAGTACAGGATTGGCAATCTGAGGGTAAAAAAATCGTTTTTACTAATGGATGCTTCGACATAGTGCACCTGGGCCATATAGACTATCTGGAAAAAGCCCGCAACTTAGGCGATAAACTTGTATTAGGTTTAAACACCGACGCATCTGTAAAAAGACTGAAAGGCGAGAGCCGTCCGGTTGTGAATGAATATGCCAGAGCAAGAATGATGTCAGCCTTTGAATTCGTTGATACTGTCATTTTGTTCGACGAACCAACCCCTCAGGAACTCATTGAGACAATATGTCCGAACGTTCTGGTGAAAGGTGACGACTATAGCATAGCGAACATTGTTGGAGCAGATTTTGTTATGGCTAAAGGAGGCGAGGTAAAGACTATTTCATTGGTAAATGGTTATTCAACCAGCGCTATTATTAAAAAAATAAAGGATTTAGACTGATACCTTTCACAAAAAAATCAGTCAGATTACAATCACAATTAAAATGAAAAAGTAAAGCTATGATTTTTGTAATAAGTATTGTTTTTATGCTGCTTGGCTTGGCGGTTTCGTCAAGATTGAAGCGAAAATTTGCTGAGTACTCTAAAGTCGGATTGGCTAATGGTATGACAGGTGCAGAAATAGCACGTAAAATGCTTAACGACAACGGTATATACGATGTAAGGGTGATACATGTAGAAGGCCAATTGACAGACCACTATGACCCAATCAATAAGACTGTTAATCTGAGCAACGATGTATATAATGGTAATAGTGCGGCTTCGGCTGCAGTAGCTGCCCACGAGTGCGGTCATGCCGTGCAACACTCTCTGGCTTATGCGCCTCTTAAAATGCGTTCAGCATTAGTGCCTGTTGTAAATGTGGCTACTAATGCTATGAACTTCTTTTATATGTTTGGCTTCATGTTTATGGGCTATATTTTTTCAAGAAATACGCCTATGGCTGAAACAGTGTTGATAGCCTTAATAGCAGCCAATGCGCTGATTGCAGCCTTTTCGTTGATAACCTTACCGGTTGAATACGACGCAAGTAACCGTGCCCTGGCATGGATGGAGAATAAAGGAGTAGTGAATACCCGCGAGCATGCAATGGCCAAAGATGCCTTGAAATGGGCTGCCCTTACTTATGTTGTAGCCGCAGCCGGCGCAGTAGCGAACCTATTGTATTATCTGAGCATGTTTCTGGGCAGACGCGACTAAGCTATTTTAGCAAAAAAATAAAGGGAAACCATTAATCCGACAAGCATATTAATTACTTTTGTCTGATTGATGGTTTTTCTGTTTTTTATTCATTCTAACATTATTTCTATTGTGATTTCGACCTACAACTTCCCTACTAAAATACGCTTTGGCGCAGGTGCAGTTGATGAATTGCCCGATTATCTGAAAGATAACGGTCTTTCAAAACCACTCATAGTTACTGACCCCGTTGTGGCAGAATTGCCTTTTTTAAAGCGAATTGTAGAAAACTTACGTCTTAAAGGTATCAGTCCCGAAGTATTCTGTGATATTCATAAAAACCCTGTTAAGTCGGATGTTTATAAGGGTGATGAAGCCTATCATAACACCAACAGAGACAGCATTATAGGCATTGGCGGGGGTGCGGCAGTAGATGTAGCCAGAGCCATTTTGTTACGCATTAATCATAGGGAAGATTTATTCAAGTATGATGATTTGATTGGCGGAGATGTTTACGTAACAAATGATGTACCTCATTTTATTACCATCCCGACAACTTCAGGTACTGGCAGCGAAGTAGGAAGAAGCGCCATTATTGCTGATGACGAAACACACCAGAAGAAAATTCTTTTTTCACCTAAATTACTGGCAAAAATAGTTTTTGCTGACCCTCTTCTTACGATGGACTTACCCCCATTCGTAACGGCAGCTACCGGAATGGATGCATTAACGCACAACATGGAGGCTTTCTTAGCCAAAATGTATCACCCGATTTGCGAAGGTATAGCCTTAGAGGGCATATCCCTAATCCACCACTCATTAGAAAAGGCTGTCAATAAGCCCGATGTCGATTCACGCAGTAAAATGTTACTAGGCTCAATGATGGGCGCAATTGCCTTTCAAAAGGGCTTAGGTGTGGTGCATTCATTGGCACACCCGCTTTCATCTTTATTAGATACGCATCATGGGCTGGCCAATGCCGTAAATATACCCTATGGCATGAAATTTAATATAGCAGGTTTTGAAGACAAATTCCGTAGAATTGCCCGGACTTTAGACCTGAAAGAGGAGACAGGAGAGGCAGTAGTTAAATACCTTTTCGACCTCAATACCAGTATTAATATCCCACATCGTTTAAGAGACATCGGTGTCAGAGAAGAGCATATAGAAACCCTGGCAGACTTAGCAATTGCCGACTTTGCCCACCCAAACAATCCCAAACCTGTGAGCAGGGAAGATTTTAAAGCCTTGTATCTGGAAGCATTGTAGAGTAGCAGTATAAGCATCATAGGTTTGAACGATACAAATAGACTTAAGCTTATAATATTCAAATATATTATAGGAAAAATGCATTTTTAACTGTTATTTTTGTTATAGATATTTATTCGTATTCGTTACTACCTATGAAAACGTTCGTACTCACTTTCACAATAGTGGCTTTGCCACTTTGCATTATGGGGCAAGAGCTCTATAATCCGGCCAAGGATTACAAATACTTTATCAGAGAAGCAAAAGTTGCTGATAACAATGAAACTAAAATTGTTATTAATGATAAAGGCGATACCACGCTCGTAGCACGTTATAAATCGCAGAATTCAATGAATAACACTTTGCAGGAGTTCACCAAAGTGTTTAAAGGTACCCCCTTTTTTAAAAACGGGTGGTATAATGGTAGTATGAGTTCAGAAGGAGGTAAAAATGTAAATTTCCTGATGGCTTATAATATCGAGAAAAGCGTAGTGTATGTCGTAGAAAGCCCACAAAGTGATGCGGTGATTGTGCGACCGGAAGAATTTACTATTGAAGGTCATACGTTCAGAAAATATGAAAATATTTTCCTTGAAACGCTCCATATGCGACGTGAAAATATTCTGCTTAAAGGATACACCTGTATCTTAAGTACTAAAAACGTTGAAAAGACAGGCTATGAAGCGCAAGGTGGGGATTTTGCCTACGATGGTGAATTCTCAAAATATCAAAAGTATTTTACTATTCAGGAGGATATGTTAAGGGTAGTACCACTGGGCAAAAAAGCCTTACTGACTTTCCCGAAAGGCAAGAGACCTTTATTAGAACAATTTGTAAGGACCAACCATATCAACCTGAGAACAGAACAGGGTTTGATTGAGGTTTTCAAATATTATGATACGCTTAATGTCTTATAGATTTAAAGGTATTGTATTCTGAACGAAGCTTATTTTATCAGCTGATAGAATAAGCTTTTTGTTTATTAGCTATTTTGTTAAAGTAATATAATCAGCACCGAGCCTATAATCATAATTACCCCACCAATCAGTTTTTTGCGTATACCCTGCTCCTGAAAGATGCTATATCCTAAAAATATATTCACTAAAACCGATAGTTGAAAAAGCGATAACGCATAGCCCACAGGCATTTGCTGGAATATATATGTTGTCGAAAATTGGGTAATCCCGATACAGAGGATAAGACCAGAAAATATAGCCGCTGTTTTTAATTCAATCTTCCGTAAACTGCTATTCAGGTTTTCCCTGCTCCATAAAAACAAGGCCAATGAAAAAACAGTACCAAACCAGCACCAGCTAAAAAATGAATGTATATAAGATGAAACTAAAATTACTTTCTTCCCGATAACAGCCTCAGTTGCCGTCAGAATCATTGCCCAGATTCTGAACTGAATTTCTTTTCGTTTAAAAAGTTTCCACGAAAACCCCTCCTCAGTAGTATTCAACACAAAATAAGAGCCGACTATTATTAAAGCCACCCCCATTAGGCCCCATAGATCCGGAATTTCATGAAGCAGAAAA
The DNA here is from genome assembly GCA_943368815.1 of Cyanobium sp. NIES-981. Classification (GTDB taxonomy): domain Bacteria; phylum Bacteroidota; class Bacteroidia; order Cytophagales; family Spirosomataceae; genus Emticicia. Next base: position 7,271 of record CALRLS020000029.1, on the reverse strand, counting down.
AGGCCAATCAACATACTGATAACTGCCTTATAGGCATTGATAGGTCCCAGAACCGAGAGGTCACCTGCTTGCAGGGCTTTCACCAGAAATAGATTGCCCAAAGCGCCTAATCCTCCCATAATGATGGAATAAATCCAGAAATCAGATGAAATCCTTTTCCAATCCAATTGAAAGCTAAAAGACAGACAAATCAGTCCCAGAATAAAATAAGTAAGGAAGTTTATAAATAAAGGCGACAGTCCCTTAGCAGTCAGTTTTTTCTGAAAAACATTGGCAAACGGATTAGAGAAGATTCTTAATAAAATAGCAATGGTAAGTATGAAAATAGTATTCGTCAAATAGGTAATAGGTTTAGTCTTAAGTCCATAAGCAAAGTTAAAGGTTTTAACGCTTAATCAGCTATTCTGCACTATTTTTTGGCGATTAGCCTTGCCGAATTTCATAAAATTGATACTTTTATACCTGAATTATCTAAACTATCTGAACAAGCATGCCCATTATTTCTTTAATTGCTGCGATGAGTGAAAACCGGGCCATCGGGCTCAATAATGCCTTGCCCTGGGCATCAATTCCTGCCGATTGGGATAATCTGAAAAAAGTAACACAGGGAAGAAAAATGATTATGGGTCGAAAAAGTTATGATAGTCCACATAGATTATGGTCAGCCGTAGGAAATTATGTAATCACTCATCAGCAAAACTATGAGGTAGAAGAGGGTTTTGAAGTAGTGCATAGTTTAGAGGAAGCATTAACTCAGTGCGAAGACCAAAAAGAAGTTTTCATTTTGGGAGGGCAGGAGATTTTCAGAACTACTTTAGCTATAGCAGATAAACTTTATCTGACTATTGTACATGAGGTTTTTGAAGGAGACACCTTTTTCCCGACGTTCGATGAAAATGACTTTGATATAATAGAACGTAAGGAATTTAAAGCAGGTGAAAATACGCCTTATGATATTTCTATTTTGACATATCAGAGGAAAGTTAAAACAAATCAAAAATTAGGCAATGATAGTGACAACACAGAAATGGACATATAGCGATATGCTGACCCAACTTCCTCCTGAATCTCGCTATGAAATTCGGAATTATCACCTTATTGATATACCCTCTCCTACTAAAAAACATCAGGAACTTCAGTTCAACTTAACTTTATTATTAGGAAACCATATAGTTTCTAATAAAATGGGCAAATTTTATCAAGCCCCTTTTGATGTGATATTTGATGAAGGTAATATTGTTCAACCAGATTTACTCTTCGTATCTAACGAAAACAAAGACATTATCAATGAAAAAGGTGTATTTGGCGCACCTGATTTAATCGTCGAAATTATCTCAAAAGGAACAATTATTAGAGATTATCTGGAGAAAAGAGAAGATTATCAAAAATTCGGCATCAAAGAATACTGGATTATAGACCCTCAGAATCAATTTATACAGATATTCAGTTTGGAAGCAAATAAATACATCCCCTATTCTTCTGCAGATGGAGAAGAATCTATAAACGTAAAATCAATTGTGTTAAAAGATTTTGAATTACAGTGGAGTGAATTGTTTGAATAATCCTATAACATCCTGTCACTGACCTTCTGTAAAAAACCATTCCGGTATTTCTCAGAAATAGGTATAGTCTTCTCATGAAGAATCACCTTATTATCAATGATCTTCCTGATTTTATTACAATTGATGATATAAGACAAATGTACTCTGGCAAAAATGGCAGGCAGGGTTTCTTCAAGTTCCCGCATTAATTTATAGGTAATTACCTTATCCGTGACGGTCACTAGAGAAACATAGTCTTTCGAAGAGACGAAACAAACTTTTTACAGCTTATTAGATACGTTTAATCTATGCCGGAATTCCGACATAGATTTTCTGTAGTATGCTATGGATAGTTTCACTTAAAGTCTGTTTGTATTTTCATACCTGACTGGTCGTCTATTACAGCTTTAATCCCCCAACCTCCAAAGTTTTCTGAGATTGCTACCAACAATTCATTATGGCCTTTTTTAAGTGGTAAATAGATTTCGTCATAATAACCCATAGTACCCAGAAAACGGTAGTCTCTCGATTGAAATTCGTCATGGCCACTATAAAGCAACTGGTTGTTCAGGTATACTTTTGCCCTGTCACTGAACCCTAATTGTAAAGGCTTTACTTGTGCACAATCTGATTCTATAATTAAGCGGGTAAAGGTGGTGTTATTCTCTTTAGACCAGGTGGGGCCGGTAGCTAAGTTGAGCAAACCCGTTTTTTCTGTTGCCATTAGTTGCCAGCTTAAACCAACGATTTGAGATGGTGTGAGTTTTATCAATTTATCCAGCTTTTTTTCAGGAAAAGACTGAGATACCAGCCATTGTGTTATTGTTCCTTTAGAAACGGGTACTATTGGGGGAGGAATGCTTTTGATTGTGGGATTAGGTAAATGGGTATAACTAAAATTGGCGAAACGGGTACCATTTCCAAATAAGCTTATCATCCCACCATTCACAGGCCTTTTTAGCTCCGGTACAAATAAAACTGGTTTTTCCATATCACCGATAAATACTTCCATTTGTTGGCCACTTATCACCAACTTAAAGTGTACCCATTGGTTAAAAGAAAAGCTGACAGGTGCACTGTATCCCTGTCCATAATAGAGTTGCCAGGAATCCATATTTTGATACAGAGGCATATATTGAGTAGCATCCGCATTGCCTGACTGATGCGGACGAATAAAAAAGGATTCGCAGTTGGCGGCATCCGTCATTCTGAAGGATACGCCAATTCCTTTACGTTCTGGCCCAAAGGCTAGATCATATTCAATAATTCCATTGGTAAAATTGACATCCTTTAATTGTGCATCTGTATTTCTCAGGAGGATGCCGGACTTACCCAGATACTCTTCCATCTCATGGGATGTAGTACCGGGTCTCTTAGGATATTCATGAAAATACCAACGATCCGAATCAAAAGGAACCTGTGTCTGGGCGGCAATTGGGCTAAGTCCCAACAATTGAAATAAAATTAGTGCGTAATAGCGAAACAGCTGTATTTTCATTTTTCAGATTAATTAATTATTTTTAGATTGATTTGCCTATAAGACCATATTGAAGCACAAAACTTAGATATGCTTTTCAGGAATACCATACAATGGCGTACAACAATGTTCAAATTTGTTCAAAAAGTGTAATTACATGATTTCAGGAGATTTGTCAGGGCACCAAAACATACCGGATTTAAAACATTGTCTGGCATTGATAGAAGAAAAAATGGGATGGGGAAATGCCGAAAACTGGGCAAATAAAGATTTTGAGCAATTATCAGAGCACTTAGCTATGGCAACTGGCGTTACTTTGAGCATCACTACCCTAAAGCGTGTCTGGGGTCGTGTAAAGTACAATTCTGCCCCTACCACCACCACACTAAATACCCTGGCAGTTTTTATTGGTTATGAAAATTGGCGCAGCTTCGAGCATGCACAGCAAGACTCTCATGCCGTTGATTCAGGATTAAGCAGTATACCGCCTAAAAAACCGATATCAGGCCTCATCCGACTTTATCTACTATTCAAGGGACACAAACGAATGGCTGTTGCAACAACTACAGCTTGCCTGTTAATTATTACTATTGTAGCTTTTATCCAAATAATACCTAAGCCTTTGCTCGCCTCTGATTATTCGTTGAGAAGCCGGCTCGTTGTGAAAGGCTTGCCTAACTCTGTCATATTTCAGTACAAAGCTTCGGCCTCTCCTACTGATTCTGTTTTTATTCAGCAATCCTGGGACCCTGAACGCCGCCAACCTGTGCCTAAAAATGGGAATCAACATACGGCCATTTATTATTATCCAGGTTATTATCAGGCAAAATTGATCGTTGGCAGCCAAGTGGTACAAACACATGATTTGATTATTCCATCAGAAGGATGGAACGTAGGTGTGCGGCAGGAGCCTGTACCCGTGTATTTTAGTAGTAGTGAAGCCTTACATGACGGCGCTTTGTATTTGCCTCTCACGGCTATTCAAAAGCAGAATATCTCTTTACAGCCTATCCCTCCTAAAATACAATATCGTTATGTAAAGGACTTCAAGAACCTCATGACAGATAATTTCGTATTTGAGACCAGCTTGAAGAACGAGTACAAGCAAGGCTCTGCCGCTTGTCAGAAGACAAATATCGTGATTCTATGCCGCAATGAATTTCTGTCGATACCGCTTGTAGCTAAAGGCTGCGTGGGAAATCTACGTTTACACCTGGCAGGTCATGAGGCAAACAGCAAAACTACTGATTTATCAGGTTTTGGCACTAATATGAGTGATTGGGTAAATGTTCGCTGCGAGGTTAGAAATAAACATCTTAGCCTATGGATAAATGGCAACAGAATATATGAGGCTGTATTAAACAAAAAACCGGTAGGCATTGTAGGAATCAGTTATGTTTTTGAAGGAACCGGGGCGGTAGATTATACCCGATTTGCCCGCATAAATGGCGAAGTAATTTTTGAAGATAATTTTGACAATGTGGTTCCCGCAAAATCAGTCCTCTGACAGGCGTTAGATAATGTTCATCCAATTTATGTGAGCTCCCACTCATCAGATTGCCTATCTTCATAGAATCATACCGAAGCAAAGTCTATAGATTTTTTATGGCGTTTTCATATCTGGTAAATTTAAAAACCGTAATTTGTTGCTCTGAAAGTGTATTGAGGTAATCAATACCAATTACCCAATTTAATCCTTAAACACATGCGCCATTCCCGAATCCTGTTATGGATATTTACTCTTTTCATCATTTGCTCTTGCGAAGAAAAAGCAAGCTATGATATTATCATCAAAAACGGATTAGTATATGATGGAAATGGCGGAGAACCTCAAAAAGCAGATATAGCCATCATGGCTGATACTATTGCCTTCATCGGTGATTTATCCGGCCAGTCGGGTATTAAACAAACCATTGATGCTAAAGGCCTGGTGATTTCTCCCGGTTTTGTAAATATGCTGAGTTGGAGTACCGAAAGTCTGATTCAGGATGGCCGCTCTTTGGGTGAAATAAAACAGGGTGTGACACTTGAAGTGATGGGAGAAGGAGACTCAATGGGTCCATTGAGCGATTCTGCGAAAGCTTATTCTCAAAGATTACAAGGCGATATTAAATATAAAATTGAATGGACAACTCTGGGCGAATACCTTAATTATTTGGAAAAAAGAGGGGTTTCTACCAATGTAGCCTCATTTATAGGAGCAGCCACCGTAAGAGCCAATGAGTTAGGTTATGCAAATCGACCTCCTAAACCTGAAGAAATGGACAGAATGAGGCAACAGGTTAGAACAGCCATGGAAGAAGGAGCCATGGGTCTGGGCTCTTCGCTTATTTATGTCCCTGGCACCTACGCAAGCACTTATGAACTAACGGAACTGGCCAAAGTAGCCTCAGAGTATGGAGGGATGTATATTTCACATATCAGAAGTGAAGGAAATAAACTACTTGAAGCCACTGATGAAATTATTAAAATAGGCAAAGATGCTAACATCCATTCTGAAATATACCACCTGAAAGCGGCAGGAAAAGACAACTGGCATAAACTGGACATGGTAATTGCCAAAATAGACAGTGCCCGTAAAGCTGGTATCAATATAACCGCCGATATGTATAACTACATTGCCGGTGCCACAGGGCTCGATGCTGCCATGCCGCCGTGGGTGCAGGAAGGAGGTTTACCTCAATGGCGCAGAAGGCTTAAGGAGGTAATTATCAGAAAAAGAGTAGGTGACGAAATGCAGGCCAAACAAAACGACTGGGAAAACCTGTGTCTGGCAGCCGGGCCGGATAAAAGCCTGCTGATTGGCTTCAAACAGGATTCCCTTAAAAAATATATTGGCAAAACCCTGACAGAAGTAGCAGCCCTGCGCCATAAAACATGGTATGAAACAGCAATGGATCTGGTAATAGATGATGATTCAAGGGTTGATGTGGTGTATTTCTTAATGAGTGAAGAAAACGTAAAAAAACAGATACAATTACCATACATGAGTTTCTGTTCTGATGCTGCTTCAATGGCACCCGAGGGTGTATTTCTTAAATCAAGCGCTCACCCGAGAGCCTATGGCAGTTTTACCCGTTTAATAGGCAAGTACGTACGTGATGAAAAGGTAATTTCTTTGCAGGAGGCTATCAGAAAACTGACCTCATTGCCCTGCGATAATTTGAAAATTCAGAAAAGAGGACAATTGAAAGTAGGTTATTATGCAGATATTTTAGCTTTTGACTTAGCCAAAATGCAGGATAAAGCCACATTCGAGAAACCACATCAATTGTCAGAAGGCATAGTGCACGTATTTGTGAATGGTCAGCAGGTATTAAAGGATGGAGAACACACAGGCGTGAAATCCGGAAAGTTTGTAAAAGGGCCGGGTTGGAAACCGTGATCTTGTATCACGATTTTTCAAATCGTAACACGGACGAATTTGACGGTCCGTGTTACGAAATTAGTTAAATATCCAACAATACCTTCGCAGCATTTCTGCCTGGTATTCCGCTTACTGCTCCACCCCTGCTGGCTCCGGAACCACAGATGTAAATATGTTCGTAAGGGGTTTCTACTCCCCATTTACCAATGACATCGGTGTTTTCAGCATAAAACCATGATAAGCCATTATGGAATATATTCCCTCTGGGCATGCCTAACTCTTTTTCCAGATCAACTGAACTCTTAGCTTCCAGGCACAGATTTCCGTTTTTATCAACAGCCAGACAATCCTCTAAAGGTTCAGCCAGATATTCGTTGATGCCTTTAAGGAATTTCTCAACGACTTCTTTTTTGGCTGCTTCGTTGTCTTTTTTAAACAACTCATAAGGCAGGTCAAAACCGAAGACTGTTAAAGTATGATAGCCTTGTTCTTGTAATTCTTCAGATAAAATAGAAGGGTCAGTCAGAGTATGGCAATAGATTTCGCAGGCAATTACATCCGGAATTCTGCCCGATATGGCCGAGTCAAAAGTTTTTTCCATCTGCTCAAATGACTGATTAATATGAAAAGTACCCGCAAATGCCTGTTCCGGTCTCACTTGCTTATCTTTCAATTCCGGTAGTTTTCTTAAAAGAAGATTAATCTTAAAAGCTGTACCTTCTTCTGTCGGTTTGGCAGGTAGTGGAATATTACCTAAAAGTTTTTCCAATACCTCTGGCGCCGCATTATGGAGTATTTCTTTGGCTTTTACCTCATAATCTTTACCATTTAGCTGATAAACTACCTTCAATCCCGCTTCCTTATCAATATGTTTTACGGCTGCATT